>CACKTS010000009.1 GCA_902603095.1 uncultured Alphaproteobacteria bacterium | reverse complement strand
TTTTGGACATTTTTAAAATTGCAATTGCAAGACCTAAAACGTAAGCTAATAATGATGCAACAATTGTCGCTTGTACAGTTACTACAACACCTTTAGACAATTGTGGTAAAACATCAAAAGCTACTTCCCAACTCCAGTACATAATTAATTTTCTCCCGCGATCATTATATTTCTACCTTTGGAAAACTTTTTAGCAATTAGATCAACGATCTTCACTAAAATAGATGCAATAATAAAATAAATAACTAAAATTACTAAAAAAGGTTCTAACGTTAAAGCAGTTTGAACTCTAATTATATGAGCCATAAATGTTAGATCTGAAATTGTAATAAGTGATGCAACTGCAGTTAATTTTAAAAGCTCAATTTGTAAGTTGCCAAAAGTAGGTATCATAACTGGAATTGCTTGAGGAATTATGACATGTCTATATCTTTTGTAAGGTGAATAATTCAATGCTAATGAAGCTTCGTGTTGTTCTTTGCCAACTGCAAGCACCCCTCCTCTCACTACCTCTGATCCATAGGCGCCAAGATTACATCCTATAGCTATTACACCAGCAGTTAATGCATCAAAATATATGCCCCACATGGGTAAAACAAAATATATAAAAAACATTTGTACTAATGCTGAACTCCCTCTAAAAAATTCTAAATAAATTATTGCTAATATTCTAATAATTTTAAACTTAGATATTCTGGAGAGACCTACAACAAATGAAATAACAAGTGCTAAAATTGAACTTAAAACTGTTAATATAATTGTCGTAATTGTTCCGTCGATAAGTATTGGATAAAATGCTACAACTTCTTTCATAAAAAAACTCTGCCCTGTAAATAATACAGGGCAGAATAATTTAAAGGTTTAATTTATTTTCCGTCTGGACATCTAGTTAAGTATGACTCACCAGCTGTAGCTTCTGCAGAAAAACCATAAGGCTCGATTATTGCAGCAAACTCTCCAGTAGCTTTAAGTTTTGCTAATGCCATATTGTACTCAGCTCTGAATTCCTTATCATCCATATTAAATGCAGCTCCAGCGCAACCAATTGGAACTCCAGTAATAGGCATAACTAATTCAAGATTTGGATCATTAGTTTTGTTTAACAAGTCTTGTGTACCTAAACCTGATAAAGCAAAAACATCCACTCTTCCTTGTTGTAGCATTTTAATACCACTTGGAGGTGTATCAAAGTAAACAATTTGTTCAGCTTTAACTCCACGTTCTAAAGCGTATTTTTCTTCAGCACAACCAGCGCAAGTAACCATTTTTAAATCAGGTTGTTTAGCTATATCTTCATATGTAAGCAAATTATTCGGATTACCTACAGGAACTGCAAAAGCTTCTGCACCACATAAATCAGGTTCTGAATAAATTATAGATTCACATCTATCAGGCTTAATATAAAGTCCTGATGTAGCCATGTCCACTCTTCTAGCTTGAAGAGCTGGTATCATAGCACCATACATAATAACTTCTGCTTTTAAATCAGGTACACCTAACATATTTAAAACTGCTCGAGCAACATCTGGTGCAGCACCAGTTACATAACCATCAGTTTTAATATCACTATATGGTGGCTCATTTGCAACAGCTACAGTAGCATAACCTTGTTTTTTTAATCTTTTAAGAGTATCTGACTCAGCGAATGATACTGTTGCTGATCCAAATAAAATTAAAAAACTAGCAAAAAATAATATTATTTTTTTCATAGTTCCTCCTTAAAATTGTTAAATAATCAAAAACTTAATCAGACATTAGTATTAAATACAACCATTAAAATTAATTAATATAAATATATATATATAATAATTTTATATAAATTTTCTTAAAAACGATTTAGTTCTCTCTTCTTTTGGACTTGAAAATAAATTTTTAGGAGATCCAGATTCAACAATCTGACCTGCATCAAAAAATAGCACTCTATCAGCAAAGTCTTGAGCAAAATTCATCTCATGTGTAACGGTTAACATAGTAGTGTCTGAATCTGCAGCTAATTTTCTTAAAACAGCTAATACTTCATCTACCAACTCAGGATCTAATGCAGATGTCACTTCGTCAAATAACATTATCTTAGGGTCCATTGCTAAAGCTCTTGCAATTGCAACTCTTTGCTGTTGACCACCTGATAACTGATGAGGATAATGATCAATTTTATCACTTAATCCAATCATGTTAAAAAGGTCCTCCGCTTTTTCTTTTGCTTCAATTTCGTTTTTCTTTTTTACTAAAATCTGAGGTTGTTTAACATTTTCTATAGCAGTTAAATGAGGGAATAAATTGAATTGTTGAAAAACCATTCCAATCTGATCACGCATTTTTTGTAAATGTTTATCAGTAGCAGGAACTATTTTATCATTAATTGTTTCATGCCATAAATATTCATTATTAACAGATACAAACCCATCATCAATCGTCTCTAATGTCATTAATATTCTTAAAATTGTCGTTTTACCTGAACCACTTGGTCCGATTAAGGCCAATTTCTCTCCATCTTTTACTTCTAAATTTAATTGATTTAATACTTTTAAATCACCAAAAGATTTTGATACCTTTTCAAATTTTATAATATTTTTCATAAAACTAGTTTTGTAAGTAATATTAGATTAAGATCAAGTATTTTCTTTAGAAGTTCTTCTTTTAAAAATCATAACTTCAGCAATTTCTTCACTGTTTGCTTTTTTAATTTCTATCAAAGTTGTATGTGAAGTGGGTCCTTGACCAAGAGAAGAGGTGCCAATATCATTTGTGAGTACATTGGGATTACCATGCATTTCTATATTCAAACTGTAATTTGGATCAAACCATGCACCAGTTGACAAAACAACTACTCCAGGCATAACATCTTCAGATAAAATAGCTCCCGCCAAAACCTTTCCTCTGTCATTGTAAAGCATAACTATATCGTCATTTTTAATGGATCTTTTATGTGCATCTGATAAATTTATCAAAACGGGTTCTCTATCTTTAATTTTACTTTTTCTACTTTCATAAGCATTATCAAGTTGACCATGTAAACGATGAGTTGGTTGATTTGATATCAAATGAAGTGGATATTTATTTATTTTTCCTAACCACTCATAAGGCTCAAACCAACTTGGATGAGATAAACAATCATTCAATTTAAAATTTTCAATGGTTTTAGAAGAAATTTCGATCTTCCCAGATGGAGTTTTTAATGGAAATTTTTCTGGATCATTTCTAAAACTTTCAAACATAATTTTTTTTGTATCCATTGATGGTACTTCATAAAATCCTTTTTCCCAAAATTCTTTAAAATTAGGTAAATTAATTTTAAATTTTTTGGCAATTTTTTTACTTTCATCCCAAAGAAATTCAATCCACTCTATTTCATTTTTATTTTCAGTAAAAGCTGATTCAAATCCTAAGCGATTTGCAAGTCCTTTAAATATTTCAAAATCTGTTTTAGAATCAGCAAATGACTCCATTGATTTTTTATTAGCAACTATTGTTGGATCTCTTGGATTTAGCATTAGATCATTCCTTTCTAAAGCTGTATTAGCTGGAAATATTATATCAGCATGTCTTGCCTGAGCATTCCACCATATCTCATTTACGATTATAGTATTAGGCTTTTGCCACGCTTTTACTAATCTATTTAAATCTTGATGATGATGAAATGGATTACCTCCAGCCCAATAAACTAGTTTAACTTCTGGATATTTTAGTTTTTGTCCATCATAAGCAAAAGATTCCCCAGGTTTTTCAAGCATGTCTGTAATTCTAGCGACAGGAATGAAATCTTTAATATTATTTTGACCTTGTGGAAGACTTTTCCATGGTACTTTAGTGAATGTGTCACCGGTACTATTTACAGCTGAGTAACCAAACCCAAATCCTCCACCAGCTGTTCCAATTTGACCAATCATACATGCAAGCGTAATACCCATCCACAAAGGTTGTTCTCCTCTTGATGCTCTTTGCAAGCTCCAAGACATAGAAATCATAGTTTTTTTTGTAGTTAATTTTTTAGCTAAATTATTAATTTCTTTTATTGGTATATTTGTAATATTTGATGCCCATTCTGGAGTACATGGAGGATTATTTTTTTTTCCCAAAACATATGAAGCAAATTCATCAAATCCTACTGTATATTTTTTTATGAAATCTTTATCATAAGAATTATTAACAATCATTATGTAAGCAAGACTTAGCATCAAAGCCGTGTCTGTATTTGGTCTAATTGAAATATGCTTAGAATTCAAAAATTGAGGGGAATCATTTTTCAATGGACTAATATTGATAAATTTTGTTCCTCCATTCAAGCATTTTTTCATACCTTTTTTTGTTATGTGTTTTCCAACTCCTCCAGATGAAACTTTTGAATTTTTTAGAGGCATACCTCCAAACATTACTATAAGTTCACAATTTTCAGATAAGGCATTCCATGAATTATGCTCATCTAATGTTGAATACAAATCTAAACCAATAATATGAGGTAGAATTGTTTGTGCTGCAGCATAAGAATAACTTTGATATGAAGAACTAAAACCACCAAACATATTAAAAAAGCGATTAATTTGACTTTTTGCATGATGAAATCTACCTGCACTAGCCCAACCATAAGAACCAGCATAAATTGAAGAATTACCATATTTATTTTTTGTTTTTAAAAGTTCGTTAGCAGCAATATCTAAAGCTTCATCCCAAGACATTGGAATAAAAATATCTTTACCTCTTTCAACATCACATGGCCCTCTATTCTTTAACCAACCTTTTCTAATATATGGTTGTTTTATTCTTAAATTATCTGTTGCTGCTTCAATTAAACCTAATCCAAACTTTGTTGGAGAAGAATCTTGTTCCCAATAATCTAATGAAATATTTTTATCTTGATGTTGATTAACTTTATATGTTCCCCAGTGTGTACTAATATATTTTGACATTCTTTAATCTATTTTTAACCCTAAACCTTTTTCTTCTGATATTTTAAAGGTATACCTTGCTATTGCTGTATCCTGAACACCTGTTCCTGTTAAATCTGCTACTGTTACATCATTATTATTTCTTCTTCCTAAATTTGGATTAATTATTATTGAACCAAGATCATTATATTTCTTTTCTGCACTTATTAAACCAGCTTTAATTGCGTGATTTAATTCTCCTAAAATAGAAGTTTGAGACTGACTATCTGGAATATATATATCGCACTCCTTAATAATTTTAGGATCTAATTCATTTTTCAACTCTGCATCTGATCCCATTGCAGTAATATGTAAACCTTTTTTCAACCATTCTGATTTAATAATTGCTGATTTACTTGGTGTAGTAGTTATTAAAATTTCTGAAGAATTAACTGTTTCCTCAGGTGATTTACAGACATTAATTTTAATATTAATTTTCCCTTTAAGATTTTCAACAAAAGTTTTGGTTTTTTCAAAGTCCCTTGACCACACATAAGCAGACTTTATGTTTCTAACGAGTAATAATGCTTCAAGTTGCATCTTAGCCTGAATACCTGCACCAATGATTCCTACTGTAGATGAGTCTGGGTTTGATAAATGTTTTGCTGCAATTGCACCAGCAATAGCTGTACGTACATCTGTTAAATACCCTTTATCAAGCAATACTGATTTCAAAATACCAGTTTTTGAATCTAACAAAAGCATTAAACCATTGCTAGATGGAAGACCTAATTTTTGGTTATTAAAAAAACCTGAAGCAACCTTAATAGCATAACTGTCTAAACCTTCTATGTAAGCAGCCTTAACATCAGACTCTCCATGATATTTTTCAATATCAAGTCTTAAAACTGGAGGCATTGTTGTTTTTCCCAAAGCTAAACTTTTAAAAGCATCTTCAATAATAGGAATAAGTACATGATTAAATTCAACACAGCTTTTTATTTCTTTAGCATTTAGTATTATTGTCATGAAATTATTTTATTGAATAAACTTGTCTCAATATTACCTCCACATATCAAACAAATAATATTTTTTCCAAGATGAGATGATAAATTATCTTTTACTACCATAACACTGGTTGCTGCAGCTCCTTCTGTTACAATTCTATGTTCAATAAAATTTAATTTTATACCTTCTGCAATCTTATCTTCGCTAACTAAAACAAAATCATCTATATTTTCCTTAGCAATATTAAAAGTATACTTATTATTCAGCCCTATACTACCACCTAAACAATCTGCGAGTGTTTCTAATTCCTCTACATCTACTGGTTTTCCTTTTTTAAGACTTTCATACATAGAAGGTCCTCTTTCCATAGAAACACCTATTACTTTAATACTAGGTTTTTGTAATTTTAAAGCAAGTGCAATTCCACCAATTAAACCTCCTCCAGAAGTAGGAATAATTACAGTATCTACTTCAGGAAAATCACTAAGCATTTCCAATCCTGTTGTCCCTTGACCTATAATTACATCTTCATCATCAAAAGGATGTACGAGAGTTATATTTTGTTTTTCAGAAACATCTCTAGCATGTAAATCTGCTTCATCACTATTTTGTCCTACTATTTCTACATTAGCCCCAAAGGCTTCAATGGCTAATTTTCTGTAATCTGGAACCATAGAAGACATATAAATAGTTGATTTTATCCCTAATAAACTTGAAGCAAAAGCTACTCCCTTACCATGATTGCCCGTAGAAACTGCAATAACCCCTTTGTTTTTTTGTTCATCAGATAATGATAGTAATTTATTAAGCGCTCCTCTTAATTTAAATGATCCTGTTTTTTGAAGTGATTCTAATTTTAACTTTACATTCCTTTGATTAGATAAATAATCAGAATGTATTAATGGAGTATAATTAATATGAGGTAAAATTTTTTTATGTGCCTCTTTAATTTTATCTAAAGAAATCATTTAATTCTTAAATAATTTACCATAACCTTGAACTTTAGTATTCAAATCTAATAATTTTAAGCAATCCCATATTATTGCTTGATTGCTAGAAATTACAGTTGTATTAAATTTTTTTTCAACCTGATCTAAAATATCAACTATTTTAAGAGCAGTACATGACACAAACAATCCATCTACTTTTTCTAAATCTATATTGCCTATACTTTCTTTTAAACTTTCTAAACTAACTTGTGCAATTTCAGAGTCATAATTTAAGTTAAACGAATTAAAAGAATCTACTGTTAATTGATTTTTGCTTAAATAATCAAAAACTGTTTCATTCACATCTTTGGGATAGGGTGTTAATACAGCTATATTCTTTAAATTTAATTTTTTAAACGCTTTAATTGCTGCCGTTATAGGGGTTGTTACTTTAGATTCTGGTTTAGATTTTTTAACTTGATTAGATACATTATCTTCTCCTATAGCTATTGTTCCTGAAGTACATCCATAAGCAATAACATCAATTTTTTGTCCAGGTAAAATTTGCTCAGATACTTCAGGAATGTGATCTGCCATTTTTAAATAATTTTCATGATTTAAAGGATTAATAAAAGGTATCCTGTTAAAAAAAATATCTACAGGAAGATTGTGACATATTTTTCTAAAGTCTTGCTCTATTGTAAAATCAGTTGATAGAGTAATAACGCCAATTCTAGCATTGGTTGTATCTTTTATTATTGGCTTTAAATTATTTTGAATAAATTTACTCATTATTGGTTTGGAAAATAATCTTCACATTCACCTTCTCGATAAACATCTGTAGTTGCACAATGTAAACTTCCACCAAATGCGTAAACGTCTCTAAAAGGAACTGGCACAACATTCATACCAAAGCTTTCCATTTGTTTAATCATTTTTTCTTCAGAGGCCTCCACACATATAGTTGTTGGATTTAAAATTAATACATTCATAGATAACCATATAGAAGAATAACACATTGGTGGTGGACTATTATGAATAGATGGTGCGGCCTCACAAATTTCCCATTTATTATCATCAAATATCTTTCTTTGTTCATTTGATATTTTTCTATTTGGATTGATAATTATAACCCCAGGTTTTATAGGTGTAAAACAAGCATCAATATGAGTAGGTATTAAATCTCCTGGTAAATTAATTTGATGAACTCTATGATTTGAGAAGTGTTTTCTTAACCAATTTAAACCTTTTAAATTTGAAGTAAAATTATTATGGTAAAATAAATCTTTACCAAATCGTAAAATCTCTGCTGCATCAAAAAGAGGTTCTATCTCAGTTAAAATCATATCTCTATTTTCAATTTTTTTATATCGTTCTTCTTCAGTAATTCCGTCTGGTAAATAATTTGATTTGTAAGTTGCTTTAGTAAGTCTAGGTTTAGGAGCAGATTCCCAACGCATGTTTGGATCTTCATCATAATATTTTTCTAATAGTGGTCTATAAGCTAGATATTCAAACCATCTACAACGATAAGACATTGGTGCTTCTAACATTTCATTGCCAACTGTTAAAATTACATCTCTTGGAGGCATAGAACCAAATTGTCCTTCATTAATCCAATCAGGAGTTGAAATAGTTTTTGTAAAATCTATTGGAGTTGGTCGATCAACTTTTACTCCATTAGACTCTAAAATTTTTACAAAATTGTCTAATTGTATATTAGCTTTATTTTTAGACTCTTCTGATCTAGGTCCATGTGAACCTGCCATACCGCTATCTTGGCTAATCTTTGGCTCTAAAGCTGGTTCCATTGGTGGTACGTTTGAATTTTCAACTGTACCTACAATAACGTGTTTTAAAGGATCCCATTCATTCCAAGAGTTAATTATTGTCATACTTTCCTCTATAAATTAAAAGTTTAAAAGAGTAATATAGTAAATATAAAATAAGAGGAAATAAATATGGAACTTAAAAATCAGTCACTTTTTCAAGAAAAATGTTTTGTGGGTGGAGAATGGATCAGTAGTCAATCTGGTGAAGTTATTAAAGTTGATAATCCAGCAAATTCTAAAATTATTGGTGAAGTTCCAAAATGTTCCAGCTCAGAAACTAAAAAAGCTATTGAAGAGGCTCAAACTGCTTTTCTCAAATGGAGAGATAAAACTGCAAAAGAAAGATCTTTAATATTGCAAAAATGGGCGAGGTTAATTGAAAAAAACGTTGATGATTTAGCAAAAATTATGACAGTTGAGCAAGGTAAACCTTTGGCTGAAGCAAAAGGTGAAATTTTGATGGGTGTTACATATATTGATTTTTATGCTGAAGAAGGAAAAAGAGTTTATGGAGATGTCATTGCTGACCCAATGCCAGATAGAAGAATCATAGTAATTAAACAACCTGTAGGTGTAGTTGGTGCAATTACTCCATGGAATTTTCCTAGTACTATGATAACTAGAAAGTGCGCACCTGCTTTAGCTGTTGGATGTACAGTAGTAATTAAACCAGCAAGTCAAACACCATTTTCTGCTTTGGCACTTGGTATTTTAGCAAAAGAAGCTGGGTTTCCTGATGGAGTAATAAATATTATCACTGGATCAGCAAGTGAAATTGGAAAAGAATTAACTGAAAACCCATTAGTTAGAAAGATATCGTTCACAGGATCAACAGAAGTTGGCAAAATTTTATTAAAGCAAAGCTCTTCTACTGTTAAGAAAGTTTCAATGGAGTTAGGAGGTCACGCTCCTTTTGTAGTTTTTGATGATGCTAACTTAGATGATGCTGTAATGGGTGCTATGCAGAGTAAGTTTAGAAATTCAGGACAAACTTGTATATGTGCAAATAGAATATTTGTTCATGAAGATGTTTATGATGAATTTCTGAATAAGTTTATAAAGGAAGTTAATAAAATAAAAGTTGGAAATGGATTAGAAGAAGGAATAGTTTCTGGACCACTTATTGATCAACCATCTCTAATGAAAGTTCTTGATCAAGTTAAGGATGCTGTAAACCAAGGAGCAAAAGTTGCAGTAGGAGGTGATGTTCATTCACTTGGTGGAAATTTTTTCCAACCAACAGTACTTTCTAATGTTACAACTAAAGCAAAAATTACCTATGAAGAAACTTTTGGTCCAATAGCTCCTTTGTATAAGTTTAGATCAGATGAAGAAGTAATAAAACTTGCAAATGATACTCCATATGGTTTAGCATCATATTTTTATTCAAGAGACATTGGTAGAATTTGGAGAGTTGCTGAAGCGTTGGAATATGGAATGGTAGGTGTAAATACTGGATTAACAACAAAGGCTGAAATACCTTTTGGTGGGATTAAAGAATCTGGACTAGGAAGAGAAGGTTCTAAATATGGTTTAGATGATTATTTAAATATTAAATATATTTCAATGGCAGGTATTTAAGAAAGCCATGCCGCACCTCTAACTCCTCCAGAGTCACCATGTAAATTTTTTACAACTTTGGTATTGAAAGTATCACTAAAAATATACTTCTTAAGAGAATTATTAATATGCTTATAAATATATGGAATATTAGACATGCCTCCTCCTAAAACTATAATATCTGGATCTAAAATATTACAAACTAAGGATAATCCTCTAGCAAGATGATCTACATAATTTTTTAAAGCTTCAATTGCTCTTTCTTTATTATTGTTAAATTCTTCTAAAATTTCATGTGAATCATAATTAGTATTATGTTTTAAATTAAAACAACTTGCAAAACCTGGCCCTGAAACATAAGTTTCCATACAACCATTTTTATTACAATAACATTGTTTCACATATTTTTTTTCATCCTCTGTTCTATCAGGCATGTTAACATGACCCCATTCACCAGCAATATTATTTCTTCCATTAATAACTTTATTATTAATAGATATTCCTCCACCAGTTCCTGTTCCTATTATTACACCAAAAACTACCGGATAACCTTTGCCAGCTCCATCAACTGCCTCAGATAAAGCAAAGCAATTTGCATCATTTTCCAAGTTAACATTTCTATTAAGTTCTTTTTCTAAATCTTTTTTAAAAGGTTTTCCATTTAACCATATTGAATTAGCATTCTTTACTAAAGCGGAATTTGATGAAACAGCTCCGGGCATTCCAATTCCAACTGATTCTGAGTTTCCAAAATCATTTTCAAATTTTTTAACAATTGAAATAATCCCCTGAATGGTTCCTTCGTAATTTTTTTCAGTTTTGATTCTGTGTCTTGATAGTTCTTTTCCAGTATTATCTATTAAAATACCTTCAGTCTTCGTTCCACCGAGATCAATTCCTATTTTCATTAAAAAAATTATTTTATAATTTTATTAAGAGTTGGTATTAGTAAAACTGCAAGGGCAATTTTGAAAAGTTCACTAGGTATAAATGGAAATAATCCAGCTTGAAGTGCTTTATTATAACCAATAATTGAACCTAAATATAAAACTCCTAAAGCAAATATTATAATTGATCCTAACACTATGCTAATAAAAGATTTCATATATGAAATGCTATAACCCTTATTAGCAAAATAACTTATAAAAGCTGCTGCTATGGTCATGCCATATAAATAACCAGCGGTTGGTCCCATTAAATAAGTAATACCTCCGCCTGTAGCAAAAACAGGTAAACCTATTGCGCCCTCAAGTAGATATGCACAAAGTGTTAAAAAAGCTAGACGAACTCCATAAGTAGAGCCAATCAAAAAAACTACAAATGTTTGCATGGTCATAGGAACAGGCCAGAAAGGAACCTGTACTTTAGCAGAAATAGTTAATAATAATGTCCCAAATAGAATTAGAGCAATATTCACTATATTATGATTAACACCTTGAAGTATTTTTAAGTTATTAATTAAAATTCTACTGTTGTTCATACATTTTCCTTTATTTATTTCTTTTTAAACTATTTTATATTTTGCATCAAGTTTATCCCAAATACTTGCTCTATAAGCACAACATTTTATTTATTTTATTTAGATTTTTGTAGGTTAAGTGAAGCTAATTTATGGTGCGGCTGAGAAGACTTGAACTTCCACAGGATAAATCCCACAGCGACCTCAACGCTGCGCGTATACCAATTCCGCCACAGCCGCATATTTACTAGAATTAAATAACAGATAAGTTAATAATATCAATAAAGTTAAATTTAATGAATATTGAAATAAAAAAAGAATATAAATTTGTTGATTATGAAAAATCTTTAGAATTAATGCAATTTAGAGTTAATGATATTATTAATGAATCAAAAAATGAATTAATTTGGTTTCTAAATCATGATCACATATACACACAAGGAACTAGTTCTTCTGAGAAAGAAATATTAAAAAAAAATAAAATCAGAATATTAAAAACAAATAGAGGAGGAAAAACTACTTATCATGGTCCTGGCCAAAGAATAATATATTTTATGATTAATCTTAATAAAAGAAAAAAAGATGTAAGAAATTTTATTACTGTAATTGAAAAATCATTAATAGAGTTTCTTAATATTTATAATATTGATTGCAGAACCTATAAGAACAGAGTGGGAATTTGGGTAACTGGAAAAAATGGGAAAAAATTTTCTAGAGAAGAAAAAATAGGTGCAATCGGTTTAAGATTAAAAAAATGGATAACTTATCATGGATTAAGCGTTAATATAAATCCTGATATGCAAAAATACGATTTTATAAAGGCATGTGGATTAGATAACTTTAAAAATACTTCACTAAAAGAATTAGGGATTCACATAAAAGAAAAAAAATTTGATAAAGAATTTGCTAAAATTTTTTTGAAAAACTTAAAACGTTTTAAATAATATTAAAATTAAATTTAATTTTATTTGAAATTAAAAAATCTACAAAATCTTTTGGTAATCTTGATTTAAAACTATATTTATCCTTACCAATAACAAATTCTAACTTAAATGCGTTTAATTTTAAGTTTTCTTTTTGTTTAGATTTATTCAAATTATATTTTAGATCACCAACTATTGGACATCCTAGATTTTTAGCTACTAATCGTAACTGATGTTTTTTACCTGTTTTTGGCTCAAATTGTATTAAAGAATTTTTTTGATTATTTGAGATCAATTTATAAAAAGTATTAGTTTTAATTTTCTTTGTCTTATCTTTTGAATTAATAAGTAAATCTACAAATGACTCTTTCATCCTTGGTTTACCAGCACATAAAGCTAAGTATATTTTTTTTAATTTTTGTGTTTTAAAAAGATCACCAAATATTTTTGTATATTTTAGATTTTTTGCAATTATTAAAAGTCCAGTAGTCTCTTTGTCTAACCGATGAACTAAATTATAATTTGGAGAAATACTTTTAATTATTGTGTCAATTGATATATTGACATTAGTACCACCCTGTGTGGCTATACCAAACCATTTATCAATCACTAAAAAATTTTCATTTTCATACAAAATCGAGTTTTCAAAATTTTTCTTTAATATTTTATTAACCTTTTTTTCAGTTTTTTTGATAACAAATCTTTGATATGTATTCTCATTATAATTTTTAATTTTAATTAAATCATTTTTTTTTACTATAAAATTAGATTTGATTGTTTTATCATTTACTAAAATATTTTTTTTTCTTAAATTTTTTTCAATGAAACTTTGTGTAAGATTTGAAAATTGTCTTTTTAAATATTTATCAAGCCTTTGATCTTCAGAAATCTCATTAATCTTATATATTTTTATCAATTTAATATTTTATTTAAATTGAGTCCCATAAAAGTAAATGACAAACATAAAAAAAGTGAAAAAAACATATACAAGAAAGCTTGTTGAAACTTGTTATTCATTAACAGATCAACACTCTCCAATGAAAAAGTTGAAAATGTAGTAAAAGATCCTAAAAAACCAATTATAAAGAAATATTTTATAAATTCTTGTGAGATGTTTTTAGTTCCCATTAACATAATAATGTATCCGATAAAAAAAGAACCAATAATGTTAACAATGAGAGTATTAATAAATAAATAATTTTGAAAAAAATAATTTTTAAAAAATAAATAAAAAAAATGTCTTAAACATGCTCCAAGAGATCCGCCAATGGCAACAAGTAAAATATTAAACAAATTTAATTTTGAGGAAGTTGCTCTTCTTCAGTAGTTTTCTTTTCTATTACTGGTCCACTATCTAAACCTTTGGCATCCTCATCCCTATCAACAAACTCAATTACAGCAGTTGGAGCATTATCTCCATATCTGTTGTTAAGTTTAATAATTCTTGTATAGCCGCCACTTTTTTCACTATAACGATTTGCTAATGTTTCAAAAATCTTTTTGGTCATTTTTTCATCTTGCAGAATTGACATAGCCTTTCTTCTAGATGATAAATCTCCTCTTTTTCCTAAAGTAACTACTTTTTCAATAAACGGTCTTAGTTCTTTTGCCTTAGGAAGAGTCGTTGTAATTTGCTCATGTTTAATTAAAGCATTTGACAAATTCATTAATAAAGCTTTCCTATGAGAAGAAGTTCTGTTTAATTTTCTATGCTTGATATTATGTTTCATAAAATATTACTTATTAAAAGGGTCCTCATATTTTTTTGCTAACTCATCAATATTTTCTGGGGGCCAATCAGGAACTGACATTCCTAAATTTAGCTCCATTTGCTGAAGAACTTCTTTAATCTCATTTAAAGATTTTCTTCCAAAATTAGGTGTTCTTAACATTTCAGATTCAGATTTTTGTACTAAATCACCAATATAAATGATATTATCATTTTTAAGACAATTTGCGGATCTAACTGAAAGTTCAAGTTCTTCAACCTTCTTAAGAAGATTTGAATTAAAAGAAAGCTGTTCTGCTGATCCTTGATCTTGTTGGACTTCAGGTTCATCAAAATTTATGAAAGGTTGTAACTGATCTTGTAATATTCTTGAAGCAAGAGCAATAGCATCATCTGGAGTAATAACACCATTTGTTTCGACTTCAAATATAAGTTTATCATAATCCGTAACTTGACCAACCCTGCTATTTTCTATTTTATATGTTGCTTTTACAACTGGACTGAACATAGCATCTAATTTTATTTCACCAATAATTTTATTTTCATCTTCGGCAACTTCAGCAGAGACGTATCCTTTGCCTGTTTCAATATTAGCTTCAATTTCAATATCTGCGTTTGTATCAAGTGTCATAATTAGTTGATCTCTATTCATTATTTCAGTTTCTGAGTCTGTTTCAAAATTACCAGCTCTAATTTCTCCTGGACCACTTGCCTTTATGTACATTTTTTTAAGACCAGTTGAGTGAACTTTTACTGCTATAGATTTAAGATTTAGCAAAATATCTGTTAAATCCTCTTTTACGCCTGGTATTGTAGAAAACTCATGAACTACACCCTTCAATTTAACAGATGTAATTGCTGCACCTTGGAGAGAAGATAACAAAACTCTTCTAATTGCATTTCCAAGTGTTAATCCAAAACCTCTTTCTAAAGGTTCAGCTACAAGCACTCCTTTTCTTCCATCATTATCTTGGACATTTACATCCATTTTACTTGGCTTAATAAGTTCCATCCAATTTTTCTGTAACACTTAGTACTCCTTTTATTTAAACTCTTCTTCGTTTTCTTGGTCTGCAGCCATTATGTGGTATAGGCGTAACATCTTTAATAGAAGTTATAATATACCCAATAGCTTGCAATGATCTTAAAGCTGATTCTCTTCCTGAGCCTGGTCCAGAAACTTCAACTTTGAGAGTTTTAAGACCAAATTCTTTTGCTTTATTACCAACATCCTCTGCTGCAATCTGAGCAGCATAGGGTGTAGATTTTCTTGAACCTTTAAAACCCTTATGACCTGCGGATGACCAAGCTAGAGCATTACCATTATCATCAGTAATTGTAATTATTGTATTGTTAAATGATGAAACAACATGCGCAACACCAGAAGAAAATTTCTTTTTTGATTTTGATTTTGTTTTTTTCTTCTCAGCCATTATTATCCTTTTGTTACTTTTTTCTTGCCTGCTATAGCTACCGCTTTACCTTTTCTTGTTCTTGCATTTGTGTGAGTTCGTTGACCTCTTACTGGTAACTTTTTTCTATGCCTTAACCCTCTATAACAACCAAGATCATTTAATCTTTTTATATCCAAAGATACTTTTCTTCTTAAATCACCCTCTACTGAATGGTTTTGATCTATTAAATCTCTTATTTTATTTAATTCATCATCATTTAATTCACTAACTCTTTTAGAAACATCTATTGATGCTTCATCACATATATCGCTAGCAATTTTTGGACCAATGCCAAATATATATGTAAGTGCGATATTGATCTTTTTATTAGTTGGTATATTGACTCCAGAAATCCTTGCCATTAGTAACGCCTATTTAAAAAATGAATGAGCGTGCATACATTAAATATGACACGTAAGTCAAGCTTTGAAATGTTAAAATTCACCTAATTCTCCCCTTTTTTTAATACTTTTATTAATTCTTTTTGAATTTGTGAAATTTTCTGGTCGGCATCTATAGTAAAATAATTAGAACTATACTTTTCTCTAAAAAACTTGGAAACCGGGTAAGTCTCTTCCATATATTTATTTAAACGAGTTTTAATTACATCTAGATTATCATCTGATCTTTTCTCTTCTTTAGATCTAATTAATATTCTTTCTTCAACAACTTTAAAATCTATTTTAAAATCAAAAATAAAATTTATATCAATATTATTAGTTTTTAAAAAAGATAGCAAGAATTCTGATTGAGCTATAGTTCTTGGAAAACCATCTAATATAAAACCACTTTTACATTCATTATTTAATAATTTTTGAGCTATAATTTTGTTTAGTATATCATCAACTACTAAATTACCTGATGACATAATATCTCTTAACTTTAATGATAACTCATCTTCATCATTTAATTTTTCTCTTAAAATATGACCAGTAGAAATATGTGTTATTTTATATTTATCAGCAACTAGTTTGGCCTGAGTCCCTTTTCCTGACCCTGGAGGACCAAAAAAAATTACTCTCATTAATTATCTTCTACCTTTTAGTTTCGTCTTTTTTAACAAACCTTCATATTGATGTTGGAAGAGATGTGATTGCACTTGAGTAATAAAGTCAATCATTACAACAACTACTATCAATAGACTTGTTCCACCTAAATAAAAAGGAATTGAAGTTTTAGATATTAAAAATTCAGGAAGCAAGGCGACAAGTGTTAAATATATTGTTCCAACAGTTGTTAATCTTGTTAAAACATAATCAATGTACTTAGAAGTGTTTTCTCCAGGTCTTATTCCAGGAATAAAACCACCATATTTTCTTAAATTTTCAGCCTGTTCATCAGGATTAAAAACAATGCCTGTGTAGAAAAAACCAAAAAATATTATCATTGCAGCAAATAAAGCGAGGTAAAGTGGTTGACCTCTTCCCAAATAACTTGAAATAAATAAAAATATATCACTGGAAGAACCTGCACCAAAACCTGACATTGTATTTGGTAAAAGTAAAATAGAGGAAGCAAAAATTACAGGTATAACTCCAGCTGTATTTATTTTAAGAGGCAGATGAGAGCTTTGACCTCCATATATTTTATTTCCAACTTGTCTTTTTGGATATTGTACAACAAGTCTTCTCTGACCTTTTTCAACAAAAACTATAAAAATAATTAGTCCTAAAACTAAAATTAATATTCCTAAAATAAAGGCTATACTTAACTCTCCAGTTCTACCTAATTGTAATGTACTTACAAGTGCACTTGGGAGATTTGCAATTATACCTGCAGTAATAATCAATGAAATTCCATTTCCAACTCCACGAGAACTAATTTGTTCACCTAACCACATAAGAAATACTGTTCCTCCAACTAGAGTTATTACAGTAGTAATTCTAAAAAAAAGTCCTGGTTCAAAAACAATATTTCCATAAGCTGTTTGCATGGATTCAAGTCCAATAGAAACACCATATCCTTGAAGAGCTGCAATAATTACAGTAACATATCTAGAATATTGAATAATTTGACGTCTACCTTTAGTTCCCTGTTCTTTTAAATTTTTAAGATGAGGAATGCTAGATTGCATTAATGTCATAATGATAGATGCTGAAATGTAAGGCATTACACCTAAAGCAAAAATACCCATTCTGCCTAAAGCTCCTCCAGAAAATGTATCAAAGATACCCAAAATACCAGATGATTGCTGTTCAAAAAATTGTTGTAAAGCAACTGGATTTATTCCAGGTATAGGTAAAAAAGTACCTAATCTAAATACTATTAATGCACCAAGAGTGAAAAGGAGGCGATTTCTTAACTCTTTAGCTTTTCCTAACGCTCCAAAGTTTAAGTTATTTGCAAGTCTTTCAGCAGCTGTAGCCATATTATTTTTTTATTAAAGTTATAGTTCCACCAGCTTTTTCAACTTTTTCAATAGCTGATTTTGATGCATAAGAAATTTCAATATTGATTTTATCTTTTATTTCTCCAACATTAAGTAATTTTAATATTCCTTTAGATTTAGATAAGATTTTTTTTTCAAACAAATCAGACTCTTTAATTGCAGATGGATCAATTTTATATTTTTTTATAATATTTATAATTGTATTAAAATTGATATTTTGAATTTTTGTTTGAAAAATATTTTTAAAACCTCTTTTAGGAAGTCTTCTATAAATAGGCATTTGACCACCCTCAAAACCATTTATTGCAACACCTGATCTTGACTTTTGACCTTTTACTCCTCTTCCTGCCGTTTTACCCAATCCAGAACCCGCACCTCTACCTCTTCTCTTTCTTTTTTTATTTGAAGTTAATGTAGACGGTAATTCATTAATTTTCATATTTATAGATTCCTTTTACTTTTTAATTTGATTATTTTTAACTATATCAGTAATTTTTTTAGATCTTTTAGCTGCAACTGATTTAGGGGATTCTGACCTTTTGAAAGCATTAAAAGTTGCTTTAAGCATATTATGAGGATTTGAAGTTCCAGTAGATTTTGCTACTACATCTTTGATACCCAAAGACTCAAATAGTGCTCTCATTGGACCTCCTGCAATTATTCCTGTACCAGGTGCTGCAGATCTTAAGATAACTTTACCTGCTCCAAATCTTCCAACAATATCATGGTGTATAGTTCTATTATCTTTAAGTTGAACTCTGACCATTTTATTTTTAGCATTTTCAGTGGCTTTTCTTACTGCTTCAGGAACTTCCTTTGCTTTTCCTGTACCATAACCAACTCTGCCTTTACTATCTCCAACTATCATTATGGCTGCAAAACCAAAGCGCCTTCCACCTTTAACAACTTTTGCTACTCTATTAATAGCTACTAAATGTTCACTAAAATCTTTGTTATCATTTTCAATCATAAGTTTTCCTTAAAAGTTTAATCCTTCCGCTCTTGCTGATTCTGCTAATATTTTTATTAGTCCATGATATTTGTATCTTCCTTTATCAAAAGCAACATCCTTAATACCCTTTGCAATAGATCTTTCAGCTATTTTTTTTCCAACTAATTCAGCTAATTCCTTTTTTACACTTTTTGCTTTTACTAAATCTTTTTCAATTGTTGAGGCACTTGCAAGCGTAATACCTTTCGCGTCATCAATAACTTGAGCATAAATATGATTATTAGACCTAAATACTGATAATCTATTTCTTGAAGAAACTTTTTTTAATTTATATCTTATTCTTTTAGTTCTTTTATTAATCATAAATATAAACCTTTACTTCTTCTTACCTTCTTTTCTAAAAATAAATTCATTCTCATATTTAATACCTTTTCCCTTAAATGGCTCAGGTTTACGATATGATCTTATTTTAGCTGCAGTAGCACCAAGTATTTCTTTATTAAAACTTGAAAGTTTAATAATAGTTTGTTTGGGGCATTCTATTTTTACTTCTTTTGGAATAGTGTAATCAACATCATGACTATAACCTACCTGCAGCTTAAGAGTTGCTCCTGATACACTAGCTCTGTATCCTGTTCCATTTAATTCAAGAGTTTTAGAAAAACCTTTACTAACTCCCATTACGATATTAGCTATCAATGATCTTGTGGTGCCCCACTTAGGATTTTGTTTATCTTTTTCATTAAGAGGTTTAATAAATATTTCATTATCTTTAATATCGACAGTATAAAGTGGGTCTACTAATAAATTCATTTCACCTAATTTGCCTTTAGCAAAAAAATTACCACTTTCAAATTTACAAGAAATTTCAGGATCAATTTTAATACTATTTTTTGCAATTCTAGACATAATTAAAACACCTCACAAAGAATTTCTCCACCTACATTATTTTTCCTAGCCTGATTATCTGACATAACTCCCTTTGGCGTAGAAAGAATTGATATACCTAAGCCGCCATATATTTTTGGTAAATCTGATATTTTTGAGTATACTCTAATTCCAGGCTTAGAAACCCTTTTAATATTTTTAATTACAGGTGTTCCATTATAATATTTGAGATCTATTTTGATATTACTTATGCCTTTTCTAATTTCAACATCCTGAAAATCTCTAATATATCCCTCATCTTTAAGAACAGTTAAAACATTTAAATTTAACTTAGATTTGTAACATGAGGTAAATGATTTTCTTGCTTTATGAGCATTCTTAATTCTAGCTAACATATCTGATAAAGCGTCATTAAATGCCATCTTTTACCTCCTACCAACTTGACTTTACTACACCTGGCAAATCACCAGACATAGAAAGCTCTCTTATTTTTATTCTAGAAAGACCAAATTTTCTATAAACGCCTCTTGTTCTTCCAGTAAGTTTACATCTATTTCTATAACGTATTGAAGAACTATTTCTTGGAAGATCATTAAGTTTATTTTGAATTTTCAGCCTATCTTCAATCGATAAATCCTTATTCATTACCTTATGTTTTAAAGACTTTCTTCTATTACTGAACTTTTCTATAAGCTTTAATCTATTTGAGTTTTTTTGAATTGAACTTAGTTTTGCCATTTTCCCTCTAATTTGTTTCTTTGCCTTTAAAAGGCATATTAAAATTTTTTAATAATTCTAAACTATCTTTATTGTCCTTAGCTGTTGTACAAATAGTTATATTTAGACCTCTAACTTTATCAATTTTATCATAGTTTATTTCAGGGAATATAATCTGTTCTTTAATACCAAAAGAATAGTTTCCATTTCCATCAAAACTAGAAGAGTCAAGTCCTCTAAAATCTCTGATTCTTGGGATAGCTATATTTATCAATCTGTCGAGAAACTCGTACATAATTTTATTTCTCAATGTAACAGATACACCTATAGGCATTCCTTCTCTAATTTTAAAACCAGCAATTGCTTTTTTTGCTTTAGTTTTAACAGCTTTTTGTCCAGCAATTAGTGATAATTCTTCTTGAGCTTTATCAATAATTTTAGCATCATCTTTTGCTTCTCCAAGACCTATGTTCAAAACAATTTTTTTAATTTTAGGAACTTCATGAATATTCTTACAATTTAATTTTTTATATAAATTTAAAGAAATTTCTGATTTATATTGTTCTTGTAACCTACTCATTTTATATTT
This sequence comes from uncultured Alphaproteobacteria bacterium, assembly GCA_902603095.1. GTDB lineage: Bacteria > Pseudomonadota > Alphaproteobacteria > HIMB59 > CACPNW01. The sequence goes on along the minus strand of CACKTS010000009.1, from coordinate 19,916 downwards.
CTTTTCCTGATTTTTTGTTTATTCTGATTTTTTTAGCATCTTTATTAAAGCTATATCCTAACCTTACACCCTTGTTGGAAACTGGATCAAAAAAAGCAACATTAGAAATATGTAAAGGCATATCTTTTTCAATTATTCCACCTGGTTCATTGTTTCCTGGCTTCTGATGTTTTTTGTACTTATTAATATCTGTAACAACTACTTTTCTAATATCAGGAATTACACGAACTATCTTGCCTCTCTTCCCTTTATCTTTACCTGCTAAAACAATCACTTCATCACCTTTTTTAAGTTTAATTTTATTTTTCATTATAATACCTCAGGAGCTAAACTAATTATTTTCATAAATTTTTTTGTTCTTAATTCTCTAGTGACAGGACCAAATATTCTTGTTGCAATTGGTTCTTCTTGTTTGTCCAATAATACTGCTGCATTTTTATCAAATCTTATTGTGGATCCATCATTTCTTGTAAATTCTTTTGATGTTCTAACAATAACTGCTTTAAAAACCTCACCTTTTTTAACTTTAGCTCTAGGAATTGCATCTTTTATAGAAACTACTATTATATCTCCAATTGATGCAAATCTTCTTTTAGAACCACCAAGCACCTTAATGCATTGAATTCTTCTTGCTCCAGAATTATCAGCAACAAACAAATTAGATTGCATTTGTATCATTCTAACTCTCCTCCTGCTGATCATTCATTGCAATCCATGATTTTAGTTTAGAAATAGGCTTAGATTCAATAATTCTAACACTATCTCCAACTTTATAAATGTTATCTTGATCATGAACATGATATTTTTTTGAACGGCTTATAATCTTTTTATATAATTTGTGTTTAACTCGTCTTGTAACTTGTACTACTATCGTTTTATTAGAATTTGAAGAAACTACAGTTCCTGATAATATTCTTTTAGGCATTCTTTGCTCCATGTATTTTTGACATTTCTGTTTTCAATCTTGCAATTTTATGTCTTAATTTTTTTATCTCAGATGTTTTTTCAAGCTGACCTGTAGTTTTTTGAAATCTAAGATTCAAAAGAGATTTTTTTAAAAGAACTACTTCAGATTTTATTTTTTTTATATCATCTACCATTATATATTTCTTTCAACAAATTTACATTTTATTGGTAATTTAGCTGCTGCTAAAGTCATAGCTTTTTTTGCATCTTCCACATCAACTCCATCTACCTCAAACATAATTCTTCCTGGCTTTACTCTACAAGCCCAGAATTCATTTGAACCTTTACCTTTTCCCATTCTAACTTCAGCGGGTTTTTTTGAAACAGGTACGTCTGGGAATATTCTAATCCACATTTTACCTGCTCTTTTTAAATATCTTGTAATAGCTTTTCTAGCAGCTTCAATTTGTCTTGATGTTACTCTTTCAGGCTCTAGAGCCTTCAGGCCATAACTACCATAATTCAAATTAAAGTTACCTTTTGCGTTTCCATGTATTCTACCTTTAAATTGCTTTCTAAACTTGGTTTTTTTAGGGGATAACATATTCATTATCTAACACTCCCTTGATCAATTTGCTTTTTTTCACTTGCATATGGATCTTTGTTTAAAATCTCACCTTTATTTATCCAAACCTTAATTCCACAAATTCCATATGTTGTTTCCGCTTCTGCAGTTGCATAATCAATATCACTTCTTAATGTATGAAGTGGTACACTTCCTTCATGATATTTTTCAGATCGCGCAATTTCTGCACCACCTAATCTTCCACTACACAGAACTTTTACTCCCTTAGCTCCAAGACGCATTGAAGATTGGACAGCCTTTTTCATAGCCCTTCTAAAAGAAACTCGTTTTTCTAATTGGCTTGCTATATTTTCAGCAACTAATTTAGCTTCTACCTCAGGCTTTCTTACTTCTTTTATATCTAAAAATACTTCAAGATTTGATAACTTAGTAAGTCTATTCTTAAGAGATTCTATATCAGCACCTTTTTTACCAATAATTATTCCAGGTCTTGAGCTATAAATTGAAATTCTTAATTTTTTAGCAGCCCTTTCAATATTAACTTTTGATATACTTGCATTTTTCAATTTTTGCTCAACATATTTTTTGATTTCTAAATCTTGATGTAAAAGTTTTGCATAATCCGATTTAGAAAACCATCTTGATGACCAAGTTTTATTAATACCTAATCTGATACCGTTTGGATTAACTTTTTGACCCATTATTTATCCTTTTCCTTTTTAACTTGAGATCTTTCTTCAACAATAATTGTAAGTTTGCTAAATGGTTTCAAAATACTTGAAGCCCTACCTTTTGCCCTAGGTCGAAATCTTTTCATAGTTAAGCTTTTTCCTACAAAAGCCTCTTTAATATAAAGATTATCAATATCTAGCTGCTTATTATTTTCTGCATTTGCTATCGCGGCATTTAGAACTTTTAATACATTGTTAGAAATTCTTTTATTTGAAAATTTTAATTGATTTACAGCACTGTTAGCTTTCTTGTTCACTATAGATCTTGCTATATTTGCTAGCTTCAAGGGGCTTACTCTTATGGTATTATCACGAGCTTTTGCTATTAATTCTTGACTCATTTTCCTGCCTTTTTATCTGCTGCTGTATGACCTTTAAATGTTCTGGTAGGCGAAAACTCACCAAATTTATGCCCTACCATATGCTCACTCACATTTACTGGAATAAACTTCTGTCCATTATAAACTCCAAAAGTTAAACCAACAAATTGTGGTAAGATAGTAGATCTTCGTGACCAAGTTTTAATAACTTCTTTTCTTCCAGAGTCAGCTACTTTTTGAGCTTTCTTGATTAATGTTACATCAACAAACGGACCTTTCCAAACAGATCTAGCCATTATTTCTTCCTTCTTTTTATTATATAAACATTTGTTTTTTTATTTCTTCTAGTTTTCTTACCTTTTGTAGAAACGCCCCAAGGAGTCACCGGGTGTCTTCCACCAGAAGTTCTACCTTCTCCACCACCGTGAGGATGATCAACTGGATTCATTACTACACCTCTAACCTTAGGTCTGTTTCCTAAATATCTATTTCTACCAGCTTTACCTAATTTAGTATTTTTATTGTCAGGATTAGATAATACTCCAATAGTAGCAAAAGAATTTTTATTAATAAGTCTAATTTCGCCTGAAACTAGCTTAATTTGAACATTAGTTTCTTCTTTTGAAATGATTTGTGCAGAAGTGCCAGCAGATCTTGCAAGTTGTCCACCGGCTCCTGGTTTTATTTCAATATTGTGTACACTAGATCCTACAGGAATATTTTTAAGGGGTAGAGCATTTCCATCTTTAATCTCGACATTATCACCTGAAATTATTTTATCTCCAACTTTAAGGTTTTTTGGTGAAAGTATATATCTAAACTCACCATCATCATACTTAACTAAAGAAATAAAAGAGGTTCTATTAGGATCATACTCATTCCTCATCACTTCAGCATTAATATTTAATTTATTACGTTTGAAATCAATAACTCGATATTTTCTTTTAACTCTTCCACCAATTCTTCTTGAAGTTATTCTGCCTTGATTATTTCTACCACCCGAAGAATTAATCGGTTTTGTAAGAGTTTTAAAAGGCGATTCTTTAGACAAATGTTTCTTTGAAACTAAAACTGTTCCTCTTTGTCCAGGAGTATTTGGTTTTAGTTTTATCAACATTATTTAATCTCCAATGATGAATCAATAGTGTTACCCTCTACCAGAGTTATTATAGCTTTCTTATAATCATTTTTATAACCTATTGATCCTTTAAAAGACTTAGGTTTTCCTCTTACAACTAAAGTATTTATTTTTTCCACTTTAACTTTAAAAATACTTTCAATTGCTTGCTTTATTTCATAAGAATTTGAATTTTTTGAAACCACAAAACTATATTTATTAAATTGATTTAAATTAGTTGATTTTTCAGTCATAATTGGACCTTGAATAATACTTAATGCACGCTCATTTGAGATATTTTTTTTAACTTTGCTCATAATAATCTCTCAGAAATTTTATCAACAGATTTTTCTTCAATAAAAATTTTTTCATACAAAATAATATCTTTTACATTTATTCCTTTATGACTAAGTGTTGATACTCTTGGTAAATTTGAAGATGCTTTTTTAAAATTTTCATTAATATTATTTTCACTGTAAACAAAAAGAGCTGATCTAAAATTAAATTTAGATAGTTTTGTATTAAGATTTTTTGTTTTATGTGATTCAATATCAAAGGTATCAATAAAAATAATATTATTTTCTAATAATTTTGAAGATAGTGCAGATTTAAGTGCTAGTTTTTTTTCCTTTTTATTAAGAGAAAAAGAATGATCTCTGTTAACAGGACCCATTGAAGTCGCTCCACCTCTAAAATGTGGGGGTTTACTACTACCTTGCCTTGCGTTTCCAGTGCCCTTTTGTGAAAAAGGTTTTTTAGCTCTTCCATTAACTTCTGATCTAGATTTAGTTTTATGTGAACCTTGGCGAGCTTTAGCATTTTGAAATCTAATATATTGATGAATTAGATCAGGATAAGTTTTTATACAAAATACATTTTCATTTATATTGATGTCTTTAATTTTTTTATTTTCAATATTTACAAGTTCTATTTTCATAACTAATTCTTTTTAACAGCGTCTTTTATCAAAATAATTGAGTTTTTCTTACCAGGAACTGACCCTTTTATAACTAATAAACTGTTTTCCTCATCCACTTCAATTACCTTTAGATTTTGAACAGTAACTTTTTTAGAACCCATATGACCTGCCATTTTCTTTCCTTTAAATACTTTACCCGGATCTTGGTTTTGGCCTGTAGATCCATGAGATCTATGTGAAATAGAAACACCATGTGATGCTCTTAATCCAGCAAAATTATGTCTTTTCATAGCTCCAGCAAAACCCTTACCTATAGATGTTGAAGTTACATCAACAAATTGATTTTGCTTAAAATGTGATACATTTAAACTAGACCCAATCTCTAAAACATTTTCTGGATCAACTTTAAATTCTTTAATAATTTTTTTTGGATTAATTTTTAAATTTGCAAATAGTTTTTGTTGAGGTTTTTTAACTTTTTTTATTTCTTTTTTACCATCTATTGAAACAAGTTGAACTGATGTATAGCCATTTTTTTCACTTGTTTTAACACCTGATACAATACATTCATTAATTTTTAATATTGTTACAGGTAATGATTGTCCAGAGTCATCATAATATGAAGAATTACCAATCTTTGTTCCAATTAATCCTGTTCTTTTAGTCATTTTAAATTTTTATATCCACTTCAACACCAGCAGATAAATCTAATTTCATTAAAGCATCTACTGTTTGTGGTGTAGGATCTATTATATCAATAAGTCTATTATGAGTTCTAATTTCAAGCTGGTCCCTGCTCTTTTTATCAACATGGGGTGATTTATTAACGGTAAATTTTTCTAATCTTGTAGGTAAAGGAATTGGTCCCTTAACTTTAGCACCTGTTCTCTTAGCAGTATTTATTATATCACCAGTGCTATTGTCGAGAAGTTTACTATCAAAAGCTCTTAACCTAATTCTTATATTTTGAGATTCCATTATGCTAACTTCGCTTTCACTTCTTCAGCAACATTTGAAGGAACTTGTTCATAATGATCAAATTGCATAGAATAATTTGCTCTACCTTGAGATAGAGAGCGTAAATTATTCACATATCCGAACATATTTGCAAGAGGCACCATAGCATCAACTACATTTGCATTACCTCTTGTTGACATTTCTTGAACTTGACCTCTTCTGCTATTCAAGTCTCCAATAACATCACCCATGTACTCTTCAGGAGTAACAACTTCTACTTTCATCATTGGTTCTAGTAATACTGGGTTAGCTTTAGCTATACCTTCTCTAAAAGCTGCCCTTGCTGCAATTTCAAATGCAAGCACACTAGAGTCAACATCATGATATGCACCATCTGTCAACGTTGCTTTAAAATCTATACAAGGAAAACCTGCCATTACACCTGTTTGTTGTTGAGCAACTAAACCTTTTTCAACTCCAGGTATTAATTCTGTAGGAATATTTCCTCCTTTAATCTTATTAACAAACTCATAGCCACTTCCTGCATCACCGGGTTCAAAAGTAATTTTAACTCTTGCAAATTGACCCGCACCTCCAGATTGTTTTTTATGAGTATAATCAACATCAAAAGAACTTGATATAGTTTCTCTATAAGCAACTTGTGGGGCGCCAACATTTGCTTCAACTTTGAATTCTCTTTTCATTCTATCAACAAGTATTTCTAGATGTAACTCACCCATCCCTTTAATTATAGTTTGGCCACTTTCATGATCAGTAGTTACTCTAAAGCTCGGATCTTCTTGAGCAAGTCTTCCAAGTGCTGTACCCATTTTTTCATGATCAGCTTTTGTTTTTGGTTCTACTGCTACTTCAATGACTGGATCAGGAAATTCCATTCTTTCAAGTACGATAGGTTTATCAACAGCACATAATGTTTCTCCAGTAGTTACATCTTTCAAACCAACTAAAGCAACAATATCTCCTGCATTTGCAGTTTTAATTTCCTCTCTATTATTAGCATGCATCAAAAGCATTCGACCAATATTTTCTTTTTTTCCAGAATTGGAGTTTAAAACTGCATCTTTTGTATTTATTGAACCAGAATAAATTCTAGTAAATGTTAAACTACCAACAAATGGATCTGTCATAATTTTAAAAGCTAGAGCACTAAAAGGTTCGCTATCATCACAATTTCTTGTTAATTCAACTTTATCATCTTTGACATCAGTACCCTTAACATTAGCTACATCTTTAGGAGATGGCATATAGTCAATAACAGCATCAAGCAAAGGTTGCACACCTTTATTTTTAAAAGCTGATCCAGTTAAAACTGGAACAAATGAACCTTTAATTGTTCCTTTTCTTATACATTTTTTTATATCTTCAATTGATGGTTCAGTACCATCTAAGTAAGTTTCCATTATAGCATCATCTTCTTCTACTGCTTTTTCAACTAATTTTTCTCTATATTCTTTTGCTTTATCTTTTAAATCGTCTGGAATATCTACAATATCAAATTTGGCACCTAAACTTTCATCTTGCCATATAATTGCATTATTAGCTACAAGATCAACAACTCCTTTCAAGTTGCTTTCAATACCAATTGGTAATTGAAGAACAAGTGGGTAAGAGCCTAATCTTTCAGGTATCATATCAACACACATAAAAAAATCAGCTCCGGTTCTATCTAATTTATTAATAAAACACATTCTCGGAACATTATACTTATCTGCTTGTCTCCATACTGTTTCTGATTGAGGTTCAACACCAGCAACTCCATCAAATACAGCGACTGCACCATCTAAAACCTTTAGTGATCTTTCAACTTCAATTGTAAAATCTACATGACCAGGTGTATCGATGATGTTAATTCTATGATCATTCCAAAAACATGTTGTCGCAGCAGATGTAATAGTAATTCCTCTTTCTTGCTCTTGTTCCATCCAATCCATTGTTGCTGCACCATCATGCACTTCACCGATTTTGTGTGATTTACCAGTATAATATAAAATTCTTTCAGTGGTTGTTGTTTTACCAGCATCAATGTGAGCCATTATCCCAATGTTCCTATATTTATCTAAAGCATGGGTTCTTGACATCATTACCACCTGAAGTGTGAAAAAGCTCTGTTAGCCTCAGCCATTTTATGAGTTTCTTCTCGTTTTTTTACAGCATTACCTTTATTGTTGAATGCATCAAATATTTCGTTAGCTACTCTTTCACGCATAGTTTTTTCGTTTCGTTTTATTGCAGAATCTACTATCCATTTCATTGCAAGAGTCTGTGCTCTCTTGGGTCTAACTTCCATAGGAACTTGATAAGTTGCTCCTCCGACTCTTCTTGATCTTACTTCTAAACTTGGTTTCACGTTATTTAATGCTTCATGAAAAAAATCAATTGGACTTTTATCTGTTTTTTTTGCCACAATATCAAAAGCTCCATAAACTATTTTTTCTGATTTTGATTTTTTTCCATCTAACATTATTCTATTCATGAACTTAGCAAGAACGATATCTTTAAATTTATGATCTGGTAGTATTGTTCTTTTTTCCGCTGCTCTTCTTCTAGACATTTCTTTACTTTGGTTTTTTGGCTCCGTAAAGAGACCTTCTTTGTTTTCTTGAGCTAACTCCTTGAGTATCAAGAGTTCCTCTTAAAATATGATATCTAACACCAGGAAGATCCTTTACTCTTCCCCCTCTTAATAAAACTACAGAGTGTTCCTGTAGATTATGTCCTTCACCAGGAATATATGCTGAGACCTCTTGTCCATTAGTTAACTTTACTCTAGCTACTTTTCTTAACGCTGAGTTAGGTTTTTTTGGTGTGGTTGTATAAACCCTTGTACATACACCTCTTTTTTGTGGACAAGAACCTAAAGCAGGAACTTTGTTTCTTTTCTTTTGTGGTGTACGACCCTTACGTACTAATTGGTTAATTGTCGGCATTTATTTTCCCTTGTTAAGCGTTTGGAATTAATTTTCCACTACCATCAACAAATCGTAGGGGTCTTTATTAAGTGATAGAAGTAAAGTCAAGAAAATATCTCGAATTTTTAGGAATTTTCTTGATTTTCTGCCTGATTTCTTTGAGCTATTATTTCTTTATCTCTCAAAGTTGCTATCTTTTCATATTCTGTAGTAATTCTACCAGTACCAGCAGGTATAAGTCTTCCAACTATAACATTCTCTTTTAATCCATTTAATGTATCACTTTTACCAAGGGTTGCTGCGTCAGTTAAAACTTTTGTTGTTTCTTGGAATGAAGCAGCGGAAATAAACGATGATGTTTGTAAACTTGCTTTAGTTATACCAAGTAAAATTGGCTCATATTCAACAACCTTTTTTCCTTGATTCTCAAATTCAATATTCATTTTCAAAATATCCTTTTTATGTGCCTGCTCTCCAACCATTAAACTCGAATCTCCTGGATTGTTTATTTGAACTTTTTGAAGCATTTGCCTTGCAATAGTTTCAATATGTTTATCATTAATGTATACACCTTGAAGTTTATATACAGATTGAACTTCTCTAACTAAGTACCTTGCTAGTTCTTCAACACCAAGTATTCTAAGTATGTCATGTGGAACAGGTGTGCCCTCAACAATTATATCTCCCCTTTTTACAAAATCTCCTTCTTGTACATTAAGATATTTTGCTCTTGGAATAAGTATTTCAAATGTATCATTTTCATCTAAACTTGTAATAATTAGTCTTCTTTTATTTTTATAATCTTTTCCAAAAGAAATCTTACCATCAATTTCACACATTATTGCAGGATCTTTAGGTTTACGAGCTTCAAATAATTCTGCAACTCTTGGTAATCCTCCAGTTATATCTTTTGTTTTTGATGATTCTTTAGGGATTCTTGCTAATACCTGGCCAGCAGAGACTTTTTGTTCGTCTTCAACACTTAAAATTGTCTCAATTGACATTGGATAGTTCAATACTTGATCTGAATCTGATGCATCATCATTAATTGATTCTTGAACATTAATTGCAGGTTTAAAATTTTTGGATTTAGGATTCTGACTCCAATCAATTACAATTTTACTTGAAATTCCAGTAGTGTCATCAATAGCCTCTCTAAAAGAAACACCTTGTTTAAGATCCACATATTTAATGTAACCATCTTTTTCAGCTATTATTGGTAAAGTGTAAGGATCCCATTCAGCAAGAACTTGATTTGCTTTAACTGACTCTCCATTCTTTACAAAAATTTTAGAACCAAAAGGAACATTGATTGAAAATTTTTCTTCATTTTCAAATTCAATCTTTATTTTTGAGTTTCTACTTAAAATAATAGTATTTGAAAATTTATCTTCAATTAATTTAGCATTTTCTAATTTAACTATGCCATCAATAGGAGAAATAGAATTTGATTGCTCAACAGAAGAACTAGCTGCACCACCAATGTGGAAAGTTCTCATTGTTAATTGAGTTCCTGGCTCACCTATAGATTGGGCAGCAATTATACCAACTGCTTCTCCAACATTAACTGAAGTACCTCTTGCTAAGTCTCTTCCATAACATTTAGAACAAATACCCTCTTCAGTTTCACAAGTCAGAACAGATCTAATTTTTAAAGATCTAATACCTAGCTTAACAATTTCTTCTAAGTGCTTTTCTTCAATAATATCTCCTGCTTTTACTAATAACTGATTATTAGAGTCATGAAGGTCTTCACAAGGAGTTCTTCCTAATACTCTTTCAGTAAGAGATGATGTTATATTTCCTGATTCAACAATTTCTTCAACAATTACACCATTTGAAGTTCCACAATCTACCTCTCTAATTACTGCGTCTTGAGCTACATCCACTAAACGCCTTGTAAGATAACCACTACTTGCAGTCTTAAGTGCAGTATCGGCAAGACCTTTCCTTGCTCCATGAGTTGATGTAAAATATTCTAAAACAGACAATCCTTCTTTAAAGTTAGATTTAATAGGATTCTCAATAATTTCACCTGAAGGTTTAGCCATCAATCCTCTCATACCTGCTAGTTGTTTTAGCTGAGCAGCTGATCCTCTTGCACCTGAATGAGCCATCATAAATACTGAATTAATTGGTTTATCATCTTCAGGATTTGAAATTACATCGAGCATCTTATCTGCAACTTTGTTTGTACATTCTGACCATGCATCTACAACCTTATTATATTTCTCACCTTGTGTAATAAGTCCATCTTGATATTGATTTTCATACTCTTGAACTCTATTTTGTGTATCATCAAGCAATTTTTGTTTTTCATCCGGAATTATTAAATCATCCTTACCGAATGATATTCCAGCAATTGCTGCATATTTAAAGCCTATTTGCATTATATGATCAGCAAATAAAACAGTCTCCTTTTGACCACAAAATCTATAAACTGTGTCAATTATATTACTAACCTCTTTTTTAGTTAAAACTTTGTTAATTAACGTAAAATTAATTTTTTCATTTTTTGGAAGAGCATCAGCAAGTATCATTCTTCCTGGAGTAGTCTCAACCTTTGAATAATTTCCATGTAAATCTTTAATTCTGGATATTATTTTTGTATGAAGAGAAACATCTTTATTTTCAAGCGCTTTATGTATTTCATTAATATCTAAGAAAGATCTGTTTTCTCCTTTTTGATTTTCTCTCATTATTGACAGATAATATATTCCTAGCACAATATCTTGAGAAGGAACTATAATTGGTTTACCACTTGAAGGTGATAAAATATTATTAGTACTCATCATTAAAACTCTTGCCTCAAGTTGAGCCTCTAAACTTAATGGAACATGAACAGCCATTTGATCGCCATCAAAATCAGCATTAAAAGCAGTACATACTAATGGATGTAATTGAATTGATTTTCCTTCAATTAATACAGGTTCAAATGCTTGTATTCCTAATCTATGAAGAGTTGGAGCTCTATTTAATAAGACTGGATGTTCTCTAATAACTTCTTCTAAAATATCCCATACTCTTGGATCTTCTTTCTCAACTAGTTTTTTTGCTGCTTTAATTGTGTTTGCCCAACCATAAATATCAAGCTTGTGAAATATAAAAGGTTTAAATAACTCAAGTGCCATTTTTTTTGGAATTCCGCATTGATGAAGTTTTAAACTTGGCCCAACAACAATTACTGATCTTCCCGAATAATCAACCCTTTTACCAAGTAAGTTTTGTCTAAACCTACCTTGTTTACCTTTCAACATATCAGATAAAGATTTTAAAGGTCTTTTATTTGTTGATGTTATAACTCTTCCTCTTCTACCATTATCAAAAAGTGCATCAACTGACTCCTGCAACATCCTTTTTTCATTTCTTATTATTATATCTGGGGCCCTAAGATCAATTAATCTTTTAAGTCTGTTATTTCTGTTAATTACCCTTCTGTATAGATCATTTAAATCACTTGTAGCAAATCTACCTCCATCTAGTGGTACTAATGGTCTTAGTTCAGGAGGTATTACTGGTAAAACTCTAAGTATCATCCATTCTGGTTTATTTTTTGATACGATAAAAGATTCTAAAAGCTTTATTCTCTTTCTTAACTTAGTTTTTTTAAGTTCTGATTTTGTTTCATTTAAATCATTTTTCGTATGCTCAAAGTCAGATTCTAAATCAATATTCATTAACATTTGCTCAATCGCTTCAGCCCCAATTGCTGCACTAAAAGAATCTTCTCCATATTGATCTTGATAATCAATATACTGATCTTCAGTTATAACCTCACCTTTTTTTAAGTCTGTCAAACCTGGTTCAACAACAATAAATTGTTCAAAATAAAGAACTTTTTCAAGATTTTTTATAGTCATATCAAGTAGAGTTGCAATTCTACTAGGTAATGATTTCATAAACCAAATATGAGAAACAGGTGCAGCTAATTCTATATGACCCATCCTATCTCTACGGACTTTTGAAAGCGTAACTTCTACACCACATTTTTCACATATAATTCCCCTAAATTTCATTCTTTTGTATTTACCGCATAGGCATTCATAATCTTTTACTGGACCAAAAATTTTTGAACAGAAAAGTCCATCTTTTTCAGGTTTAAAAGTTCTATAATTAATTGTTTCTGGTTTTTTTATTTCTCCAAAAGACCAAGAGCGAATATCTTCTGGACTTGCAATAGAGATTTTTAAGCTATTGAAATCTTGAATTCCTTGATTTTGATTAAAAATATTAATTAACTCTCTATTCATTTTCACCTACCGTATTTTCTAATTTTTTCATTGTTTCTTTATTTTCTTTAAACTCTAAATTTAAACCTAGAGAACGAAGTTCTTTAACCATAACATTAAATGATTCAGGTGTTCCAGACTCAAAATTATTATCTCCCTTAACAATTGATTCATAAACCTTAGTTCTTCCTGCTACATCATCAGATTTAATAGTTAAAATCTCTTGAAGAGTATAAGCTGCTCCATATGCTTCTAGAGCCCAAACTTCCATTTCCCCAAATCTTTGTCCACCAAATTGTGCCTTACCTCCTAAAGGTTGTTGTGTAACTAAACTATAAGGACCTATTGATCTTGCGTGAATTTTTTCATCAACTAGGTGATGAAGTTTTAACATGTATACATAACCTACAGTAACAGGTCTTTCAAATTTTTCACCGGTAACACCATCATACAAAATTTCCTGACCAGATTTAGCTACTCCAGATTTTTCTAAAAGAGATGAGATATCTTTTTCTTTTGCGCCATCAAAAACAGGAGTTGCAAAAGGAACGCCTTCTTTTAAATTTTCTGCTAATTCTAATATTTCATCATCGTTCATTTTTTCAATTTTTAGTTTATGATCTTTAAAGTTATAAATTTCTAAAAGTTTATTTTTTAAATCATTTGTGTGACCATCAATTTGTAATTTAGAAATCATATCACTAACCTGTCCACCTAAAGAAGCGGAAGCCCATCCAAGATGAGTTTCAAGTATTTGACCTATATTCATACGACTTGGAACACCAAGTGGGTTCAAAACTATATCAACTGGTCTCCCATCTTCAAGATAAGGCATGTCTTCAACTGGACAAATTTTCGAAATAACTCCTTTATTTCCATGTCTCCCAGCCATTTTATCTCCAGGTTGTAATTTTCTTTTTACTGCAATAAAAACCTTTATTAACTTTAATACACCTGGTAGTAATTCATCTCCACTTTGTATCTTATCAATTTTATTTTCAAATTTCTGATTAATATTTCCAAGCTGGTTTTCATAATTCTTAATTAAAGACTCTATTTGAGATGTTGCTTTTTCCTCTTCTATATTTATTTTAATTAGTTCTTTAACATTTAATTTATCAAGCTCGTCAAAACTTAACTTTGAATTCTTTTCAAAGTCATCAAAACCTGAAATGAATTTTTTACCAGTTAATAGTTCTTTTAAATGGTTACCAAAACTTTTTTGTAAAATATTTAGTTCATCATCCCTGTCTTTTGATATTAGCTCTATTTGAGAATTTTCTATACTTATTGCTCTTTCATCTTTTTCAATACCTCTTCTTGAAAATACTCTAATTTCAACAACAGTTCCTTTAACACCTGGGGGCACCCTTAAACTTGTGTCTTTAACATCTGCCGCTTTTTCTCCAAAAATAGCTCTCAATAATTTCTCTTCAGGGGTCATAGGGGATTCGCCCTTAGGAGTAACCTTACCAACTAAAATATCCCCTGAAGTCACTTCAGCGCCTACATATACTATACCAGTTTCATCAAGATTTACTAACATCTCTTCACTTGCATTAGGAATATCTCTAGTTACATCCTCAGGTCCAAGCTTAGTATCTCGAGCCATAACTTCAAACTCCTCAACATGAATTGAAGTAAAAACATCATCTTGAACAACTTTTTCAGAAATTAAAATCGAATCTTCAAAATTGTACCCATTCCATGGCATAAAAGCAACTAGAACATTTCTTCCTAGGGCTAGTTCACCTAAATCAGTAGCAGGTCCATCTGCTATTACTTGATTCTTAGAAATATAATCACCTACATTTACTAATGGTCTTTGATTAATACAAGTATTTTGATTTGATCTTTGAAATTTTTGCAAATTATAAATATCTATTTTATTAAGTGAGTTATCTTTTTTATCAGTAACTCTAATAACAATTCTATTCGCATCTAATTGATCAACAACACCCTCTCTTTTAGCAACTACTGTTGAGCCACTATCTTTTGCAACAGTATATTCCATGCCAGTTCCTACTAGTGGTGCCTTTGGTTTTATAAGAGGTACTGCCTGTCTCATCATATTAGAGCCCATTAAAGCTCTATTTGCATCATCATTTTCTAAAAAAGGTATTAAAGAAGAAGCAACTGAAACTAATTGTTGTGGAGATACATCCATAAGATCTATTGCATCAACTTCAGCATTAATAAATTCCCCATTTTTACGACAACTTACAACATCATTTTTAAATTTACCCTTTTCATCTACTTCTGAGTTTGCTTGAGCAATTACAAAATCTTCTTCATTAATAGCACTCAAATAAATAACGTTATCAGACACCTTGCCATTATTTACAATTCTGTATGGTGTTTCAATAAAACCATATTGATTTATTCTTGAATAAGAGGCTAAGCTATTAATTAAACCAATATTAGCACCTTCAGGTGTTTCTATTGGGCAAATTCTTCCATAGTGTGTTTGATGCACATCTCTAACTTCAAATCCAGCTCTCTCTCTATTCAATCCACCAGGTCCTAATGCTGATACTCTTCTCTTATGAGTTATTTCACTAAGTGGATTAGTTTGATCCATAAACTGACTTAATTGACTTGTTCCAAAAAACTCTTTTATTGAAGCAGCAACAGGCTTGGCATTAATAATATCTTGAGGCATTATGTTGTCAACTTCAAGAGAACTTAATCTTTCTTTTATGGCTCTATCCATTTTAAGAAGACCAACTCTATATTGATTTTCTAATAGTTCTCCTACTGATCTTACTCTTCTATTTGCTAAGTGATCAATATCATCAATCTCACCCTTACCATCGATAAGGTCATGCATGTGTTTTACAACATCAATTATATCACTTTTATCAAGTATTTTTTGATCAATAACTGTATCTTTTTTAAATTTAGAATTAATTTTTAATCTACCAACTGCAGATAAATCATATCTATCTGCATTGAAAAACAAATTGTTAAATAACAATTCTGCAGTTTCAATAGTAGGTGGCTCCCCAGGCCTTAAAATTTTAAAAATTTCAAAAAGTGCTTCCTCTCTCGAGCGCGCTTTATCTAATTGTAATGTATTTCTGATGTAAGAACCAATTTCAATATTATCAACTTTTAATATATCCAATTTATTTATTTTATTTGAGTTGATAAAACTAATAAATTCTTCATCAATTTCAAAACCCGCTTCATAATAAATTTTTCCAGTTTTTTCATCTATAATATCTGAAGCAATATAAAGTCCAATTAAGGAACTTTCATCAATTGATAAATTCGTTACATTTTTTTTCTTAATATCATTAATAATTTTTTGATTAACTTTAGAACCTTTAGTTATTAATACTTTTCCATTATTTGAGTCTAAAAGATCGAAATTTAAAATTTTAGATTTATAAAATGATAAATTTTCTTTGAATTGCCAACCATAATCATTCCTCTTATACAAAATATTATCATAAAAAATTGATAGTATTTCCTCTCCTGTCATACCAAGTACTTTTTTAGGATCAGGCTCTACCTTTTTTTTATCACAATCATTTATATATGCTGACGAAGATTTATTTAGTAAACATTTTAAAACTGTAGTTACAGGAAATTTTCTTTTTCTATCTATTCTTGCATGAATATTATTTTTTGCATCATGTTCAAAATCTAACCAAGAACCTCTGTATGGAATTATTCTTGCGTTAAAAAGATATTTACCGCTAGTGTGAGTTTTTCCAAAATCATGATCAAAGAAAACTCCAGGAGATCTATGCATTTGACTTACTACAACTCTTTCAGTACCATTAACAACAAACGTAGCATTTTTGGTCATTAGAGGTATATCTCCCATATACACCTCTTGTTCTTTTATATCTCTTACTGACTTAGTGCCTGCTATCTCATCTATATCCCATATTATTAATCTAAAATTAACAAGTAAAGGCGCTCCATATGTCATTCCTCTTTGCGAACATTCGTCAACATCATATTTAGGAACACCAATATCAAAACTTACATAGTCTACTGTTGCTCTTTCAGTATAATCATTAATAGGGAATACTGACTTAAAAATTGCATGTAACCCTTTGTTTTCTTTTTTTTCTGGAGGGATTTTGAGCTGTAAAAAATTATCAAAAGATCTTTTTTGAACTTCTACTAAATTTGGTAGTGAAGTAACCAATGGTATTTTACCAAAAGATTTTCTTATTTTTTTTGAATTTATATAATCTAAACTCATCTATTCACCTCTGTTTCATAAATTAAATTTAGACCCCCACATAGTGGGGGTCTAAAAAATTATTTTAGTTCTACTTTTGCTCCAGCAGCTTCTAAAGCTTTTTTCATCTCTTCAGCTTCTGCTTTTGCTACACCTTGTTTAAGTGGCTTTGGTGCGCCTTCAACAAGATCTTTTGCCTCTTTCAAACCAAGAGCTGTTATTGTTCTTACTTCTTTAATAACAGCAATTTTATTTGAACCAGATTCTGCTAAAACAACGTCGAACTCAGTTTTTTCTTCACCAGCTGATTCAGCCGCTCCAGCTCCTGGAGCAGCGGCTACAGCAACAGGTGCAGCAGCTGAAACACCCCATTTTTCCTCTAATAATTTGCTAAGTTCAGCAGCTTCTAGAACGCTTAAAGACGACAAATCATCAACTATTTTATTTATATCAGCCATTTTTTCTCCTTCTAAACCTAGTTTGACTTTTCTAAACTTTTACTTTGAGCATTAACCAATCTTGCAATCTGTCCAGCTGGTTCCTTCATTAAAGAAGCAATCTTCTGCGCAGGAGCTGAAATTAGTCCAACAATTTTTCCCCTAAGTTCGTCCATAGATGGAAGACTGGCAAGAAAATTAATTTTTTTAAGATCAATTTTTTCACCATCGTATGCACCACCAATAATCTTGAACTTTTCAAGTTTTTTTTCAAAACTAACGGCAACTTTAGCTGGAGCTACAGGATCATCTGAATATGCTATAGCAGTTGGACCTGTAAATAAATCAGCAATATCTTTAAATTGTGTTTGCTCTAAAGCGAGTTTTGTAAGTCTGTTCTTTGTAACTTTGAATTTAGCTCCGTTACTTCTCATTTCAGATCTTAGCTGATCAGATTCTTCTACAGTAAGTCCAGAATAATGCGCAACAATAACAGAAGATGATGTATCTATTTCATCTTTCAATTTTTGAACAAATTCTTTTTTTTCAGAACGTTTCACTTTTACCTCGGTTTATTTTAGGTTAAAACCTAAATTTAGCTGCCTTAAATTTGCTAATCAAACTAAGACAAGCCTGTCAAGAAGCTAATCAATGACTCGCTTCAGTCTATGCAGGGTATTAAGCATATGCTCCTGCAGTCTTTGACAGGTGATAATCTTGCGACTATCTATTGAATTAAAATTAACGCAAACTTTTTGCATTTATTTCTAATCCAACACCCATAGTTGAAGCTATGGTAACTTTTTTTATAAATGATCCTTTTACAGAGTCTGGTTTGTTTTTATTAATTGTACTAAAGAAAGCTTTTAAATTTTCTAAAAGATCATCATCATTAAAATTCATTTTTCCAACACCAGCGTGAACAATACCTCCTTTGTCATTCTTATATTGAACTTGGCCAGATTTAGCATTTTGAACAGCTGTTTTTATATCCTGTGTTACAGTTCCTAATTTTGGATTTGGCATTAGCCCTTTTGGACCTAAAATTTTAGCAATTTTACCAATAGAAGGCATCATCTCAGGAGTAGCAATCAAAAGATCAAAATCAATTTTACCTTTGGAAATTGATTCAATTAATTCATTTTCTCCTACTGTATCAGCTCCAGCATTTTTTGCCTCATCTTGTTTTTCACTCTTAGCAACAACTGCTACATTTATTGATTTTCCAGTACCTTTAGGTAAAGTCAATACACCTCTAATATTTTGCTCTGTTTTACTAGCATCAATTCCTAAATTGATTGCAACTTCAAGAGCTTCTTCAAACTTTGTATAAGAATTTTCTTTTAAAATTTTTATTGCTTCAACTGGTTCGTAAACTTTATCTTTATCAATATTTTCAATTAATTTTTTATTATTTTTTGTTTTCTTCATAATTAATTAACTATCTCCATTCCCATAGATACAGCTGAACCTTTAACCATGTTAATTGCACCTTTTAGATCGATAGCGTTTAAATCTTTCATTTTTTCTTTTGCAATTTTTTCTACATCAGCAGAGGTTACTTTACCAACCAAAGTTCTTCCAGGGGTTGAATTACCTTTTTTTATTTTAGCAGCCTTTTTTAAATAATAACTTACAGGTGGTAATTTTGTTACAAATTCAAATGATCTGTCTTTATATGCTGTAATTACAACTGGTATTGGGGCGCCTTTCTCAACATCTTTTGTTTTTTCATTAAAGGCTTTACAAAAATCCATTATATTTAGTCCTCTTTGTCCGAGTGCAGGACCTACTGGTGGAGAAGGATTTGCACCTCCAGCTGGGATTTGGAGTTTTATATAACCTAACAATTCTTTAGCCATATCTACCTTTCCTAACTCTAAGCCTTTTCTACTTGTGAATATTCTAAATCTACTGGAGTCAATCTGCCAAATATAGAAACAGCGACTCTTAATCTAGCTTTTTCTTCATCAATTTGTTCAATTTCCCCATTAAAAGATGCAAATGGTCCATCTATAACTTTAACTTGTTCTCCAATATCATACATAACTGCTGGTCTGGATTTTTCAACACCATCAATAACTTGTTGAGAAATTCTTTTTGCCTCTGCGTTGCTTATTGGTACAGGTTTCCCCTTATTACCAAGAAAACCAGATAATTTTGGAGTATTTTTAATAATATGCCAAGTGTCATCGTTTAAATTCATTTTAATTAAAATATAACCAGGAAATATTTTTCTTTCTGTATTAACTCGTACTCCTCGTTTAACTTCAACTATATTTTGCGTTGGTACAGACACTTCTTCTATATGTTCTGATATTCCTAATTTATCTGCCTGATCCATTATACTTTCAGCAACTTTTTTTTCATATCCTGAATATGCGTGAAGCACGTACCATCTACATTTTATCATTTTAAAAACTTGATCCTATTTGAATAATTTTTTGTATTAAAAATGACCATAGTTGGTCACTTAGAAGAAAAAAAATAGAAAAAAGAAAGATAAGCAATATAACTATAGCAGATGATATGAATGTATCTCTCCTTTGAGGCCATGTTACTTTCTGTAATTCTTGTCTTACC
>CACKTS010000008.1 GCA_902603095.1 uncultured Alphaproteobacteria bacterium | reverse complement strand
CACATTGCTTCGTCTTATTCTTTTACTTTTTATCAATATATTCCTTTAACTTTTTTTTCCTATTTTTATTTTATATTTGATCCTATTTTTCCTACTTACAAAGAATTAATTTTATTTGTTAGTGCAGGGATTATTGTGATGATTTCTATGTGGGCATGGAATGCAGCTTTTCATATTGCTGGTAAATATAGCAGCATAATAAGTCCTTTTTTCTTTACTCAAATAATTTGGGCTACACTTTTTGGTACAATTTTTTTTTCTGAGAAAATTAGCTCAAATATGATTATAGGAATTTTTATTATTGTTATTTCAGGTACTATAGCTATTTACAATCATAAAAAATAATTTTGTTTTAAATATTTTCTTTACTGTATATTTTTAAATTACTTTCAAAATTAATTTATTATTGCTCTATCCACTTGAATAGGTTTCTTTGTCCCTTTTTTCTTAAATGCTTCACGATAAGTTATGTAAACAACAGAAATAAAAATGACTATAGCTCCAAACCAAGTCCATAGGTCAGGTTGTTCTGAAAATATAAATAAACCAATCAAAGAAGCCCATATTAATTTTGTAAATTGTAAAGGCATAACAAAAGTTGTGTCAGATAATTTAAAAGCTTGAGCTAAGCACCAATGGGATAATAACCCAGTTGCTCCCATAAAAGCAAAAATAAGTAATTGATTAAGATTTATATCCTGCCAATAAAATAATGATAAAATAAAAAAAATAGGGGTAGAGAATAATAAATGATAAAAAATAATTGTTTGACTTTCATCAATAGATGATAACTTTTTTACAATAATTAAAACAAAAGAAAAAGTGAAAGCAGATAATAAAAGTAAACCAGCACCTATTTCAAACGGAACCAAGCCAGGTCTTATAATAACAATAATTCCAATAAAACCTATTATTAAGGCTGCAGTTCGATGAAAACGAATTTTTTCTTTAAGTAAAATTATAGCTAAGATAGTTGTAAACAGAGGAGTACTAAACCCGAGAGCGGCAGCTTTTTCAAAATGCATTAACCCAATTGCACTAAACCAACAAATCATAGAAAATACATTAATGACTGATCGAGAAATTTGTAATTTTAAATTATTTGACCTCAGTGCTTTAAAGTTATTTTTTATCACCCAAGGGGTAATAAAAAGTAATCCCATTAAGCATCGATAAAAACATATTATTATAGGATGTAAATCCGTGGTAAGGAATTTAACACTTGATGCCATTAGTGCTCCAAACATTGTTGCACTAGTAGCTAAAAAAACTACGTATAAATATTTATTAGATTGCACTATTGAGACGCAATTATAGATGCCGCAATAGAGGCTAGTCTAGAGGCAGCATTATCAGCTCTGCTTGTAACTACAACAGGTACTTTCCCTCCAACGATAATTCCAGCCGCACATGCTCCCATAAAATAAACCATCATTTTTGATAATGCATTTCCTGTCTCTAAGTTTGGAACAAGTAATATATCTGCCTTTCCAACAACTTCATTGTTAATTTTTTTTATTTCAGCAGCTTTAGAAGAAACAGCATTGTCAAAAGCAAGAGGACCATGGACATAAGCATTAACATTTTCTTTTTGTGCACGTTCCATTATTTCTTTTGCTTCTATTGAACTTGGCATACTCTCAATAGCATCCTCTGTTCCTGATAAAATAGCTACCCGGGGTTTTTGAATATTTATTTTATTAGCAAACTCTATTACGTTTTTAAGAATATGCATTTTCACGTCTATTCGAGGCGCTACATTAAGTGCACCGTCAGTAATAAAAAGAGGTTTTAAATTTTCATTTGTAGTCATATGCCAAATATGACTTAGACGTTTACCACTAATCAATCCAAATTCTTTTTTTAAATATGTACGCATTAAAATATCAGTGTGAATATTACCCTTAATTAAAACTTTTATTTTATTCTCTTTAGCGAGGGTGGCACCTGCAATTGCTGCTTCTTGATCATCATTTGTATTAATAAATTCATATGAACTAATATTCCAAGAAATATTTTCTGCTTCTTCTTTAATTTTATTTTCTTCACCAATAAATATTGGATCAATAATATCTATATCACAAGCTGCTTTAGCTGACTCGATTGAAGCTTTGTGATTCGCACATACAATTCCAACTGGAATTTTAGGTGTTTTTTTAGCCAATAAAATTAGATTTTCTGGCACAATTGCTTTTAATTTACTGAGCATAATCAATATTTTTCCTTCTATACTACGCTTTTATTTTTTCCTATGAAATTAAACTTTATAAGAAGAATTCTACTTGGATTAACCTATTCTATCGTATAAGGCTTAGTAAATTTTGCCAATTTAGGAAGAATAATATGGATTTAGAAAAAAGAATGCAATTGCCAAATTCTCTTGAAGAACATTGGATGCCTTTTACTTCAAATAAAGATTTTAAAAATAGTCCCCGTTTAATGGTTAAAGCTGAAGGTGTATATTATACTGATCATCACGGAAATAAATTAATCGATGCAAGTTCAGGTTTATTTTGTAGTCCTGCAGGTCATTCTAGACCAGAGATCCGTGAAGCAGTAGCAAAACAATTAGAACAACTTGATTATGTTCAACCATTTCAACAAGGTTATGGAGGTTCATTTGAATTAGCTAGGAAAGTAGCTCAGCACACTCCTGGAGATTTAAATAGAATATTTTTTACAATTTGTGGCTCATCAGCTGTTGAAACAGCAATTAAAACAGCAATTGCTTATTTTAAAGCAAAGGGTGAAGGTCACCGTTCACACATTGTTGGTCGTGAAAGAGGTTATCACGGTATGAATATTGGAGGTATTTCAGTTGGAGGAATGATTGCTAATAGAAAAACTTTTTCGAATATTTTGATGCCTAATGTTCATCATTTACGTCATACGCATCTCTCAGAAAATTTATTTGTTAAGGGTGAACCTGAAACTGGAGCTGATTTAGCTGATGATTTAGAAAGAATAGCAGGTAATATTGGAGCAGAAAATATAGCTGCTTGTATTGTAGAACCTGTGGCAGGATCAACTGGAACATTGGTTCCACCTAAAGGTTATTTAAAAAGATTACGTGAAATATGTGATAAGCATGGCATACTTTTGATTTTTGATGAAGTTATTACAGGATGGGGCAGAATGGGAGCGCCATTTGCTGCACAGGCATTTGGTGTAACACCAGATATGATGACTATGGCAAAGGCAATTACAAATGGCGTAGTTCCTTTAGGAGCTGTTGCATCTCGTGAAGAAATATATGAGACTGTACTTAATGCCTCACCAACTGGTGCTGTAGAATTTTTTCATGGTTATACGTATTCTGCAATACCTGTATCTATGGCTGCAGGACTTGCTATGCAGGATATATTTGAGAAAGAAAAACTTTTTGATCGTGCAAAAGATATGTCCCCATACTTTCTTGATGGTTTATTTAGTTTAAAAGATCTTGATATAATTTCAGATATTAGAGGTTATGGAATGATGGGTGGTATTGATATACAAATGGATGAACGCGTTGGTAAATCTGGCTACGCTACTTTTAAAAAATTATTTGATGCTGGTTTAAGTTTAAAAGCAACGGGCGATTGTCTCATTGTAGCACCTCCTTTTGTATGTGAAAAAAAACATATTGATGAAATTATTGAAAAATTAAGAACTGGTATTTCCAATTATATGAAAGATAGATAATGAAAGTTGGGGTACCAACAGAAATTAAAGCTCAGGAATCTCGTGTTGGTTTAACTCCTACAAGTGTTCAAGAACTAATTAATCATGGCCATGAAGTAATAATTCAGGATAATGCAGGTTTTGGCGCTGGATTTGAAAATTCTGATTATGAAAAAACTGGTGCAAAAATATCACCAACTGCTGGAGATATATTTAATGATTCTGATATGATTGTTAAAGTAAAAGAACCATTAAATGAAGAAGTATCTATGCTTCGAGAAAATCAACTTCTTTTCACCTATCTTCATTTATCAGCAGCGCCAGATTTAACAAAAGGTTTGGTTGATTCAAAATCAATTTGTATTGCTTATGAAACAGTAACAGATGAAAATAACCGACTGCCATTATTAGCTCCAATGAGTGCAGTTGCTGGCAGAATGTCTATTCAGGCAGGAGCTCGTTCATTAGAGAAAACTATTGGAGGTAGAGGATTATTATTGGGTGGAGCACCTAGTGTAAGTCCTGCATCAGTTTTGATATTAGGTGGAGGAGTAGTTGGAGAAAATGCAGCAATTATTGCAACTGGCATGAAAGCAAATGTTTTTATTGTTGATAAATCTGAGGCAAGATTAGATGAATTAAAATCTAAATTTGGTGAAAGTATTACCACACTTGTTTCTGATCAAATTAATCTTGAAGAACAAGTTGCCGCTTGTGATTTATTAATTGGAGGTGTTTTAATACCAGGAGCAAATGCACCAAAATTAGTTTCAAAAGAAATGATTAAAAATATGAAGCGTGGATCAGTAATAGTAGATGTTGCAATTGATCAAGGTGGATGTGTAGAAACAAGTAAACCAACAACCCATGCAGATCCTACTTATATTGTTGATGATGTTGTGCATTATTGTGTAGCAAATATGCCAGGGGGTGTTCCAATGACTTCAACTTTAGCTTTAAACGCTGCTACTTTACCATTTGTTTTAAAACTTGCACAAGACGGATATCAAAATGCTCTAGCAAGTGATGCTAATTTTTTAGCAGGTCTGAATGTGTGTCAGGGAAATGTGACTTACAAAGCTGTAGCCGATGATTTGGGTTTAGAATTTGTTGACCCAAGCAAAGCAATAAATTAATCAACTTTAAATATGACAGACTCTAATGATGAGTTAATGATGGAAACAATGTATTGGTGGGGAATACCCACATTGTTTCGTTGTGAGCATAGAAAAGATTTATCAAATTGTGATATTGCTCTAGTAGGTGTGCCTCACAGTACTGGTAATGGTACGACAGAAAGAGATCAACATTTAGGTCCAAGGGCAGTGCGTCATGTTTCAGCAGGACTTAGAAGAGTTCATTTAGACTTTAATATCAATCCTTGGAAAAAGAAAAAAATTTTTGATCTTGGTGATGTTGCTCTTCCTCATGCAAATAATAATGAAAAATGTATTGAGGATATAACGAATTATTATAAAAAAATTGCAAGACTAAATAAACCTGTTGTCTCCATAGGTGGAGATCATTCTATTACTGGTGGAATCTTGCAAGGTTTAGGCTCTAATAATTTAGAAATGACTAAAGAAAAAAAAATATCATTTCTTCATATTGACGCTCACACTGATACCTTTAGTCAACTTGATCATTTTATGGGGGCAAAAAAGAGCGCTGCCCACTGGGGAGCATATCTTGTTGAACAAGGTATTATAGATCCTAAGACTAGTATGCAAATTGGAATGCGTGGCAATCCTCGCACATTAGATTGGTTACAACCAAGTTATGATCTTGGATATAATGTTGTGACTATGGATGAATTTCAAAAAAGAGGGATTAAAGATGTTATAAAGGAGACTCTTGATAAAATAGGAGATAATCCAGTTTATATTACTTTTGATTTGGATTCACTTGATGCATCGGTAGCGCCTGCTGTATCAAATATAGAACCTAGCTTTACTGGCTTTACAATTGATGAAGCAAAAGAATTAATTCAATCAGTAAAAAATAAAAATGTTATTGGTGGAGATGTAGTATGTTTAATGCCAACCAAAGATCAGAAAAATAATATTACATCAATGGTAGCAGCATCTATTATGTTTGAGATTATAAGTGTTATTGCTTTTAAGTAAAATTTTAATTAATTAAATTTTTTTGAAGCTAAACACATTATTTTTAATTTTTTCATTGCTAATTCTCTACTTAAATGTCCAAGACCACAATCAGGTGCAGCAATTAATTGTTCTTTAGAGATAAATTTTAATGCTTCTTCTATTCTTCTTTCAATTTCTTCAATAGTTTCAATTTTAGAATTTGCAATTTTAATTAATCCAAAAATTATTTTTGTATGTTTGTAATCTTTAAGTAATGTTAAATCATTATAGCGATGTGCATCTTCAATAGAGACACTATCTATTTTTGAATTATCAAGAGATTTTGCAATTTTTTTATAAGAATCTAAAGGTGCTTTAGGATAATCAACTGCATCAAGTTTATCTGGATAACCACAACAGATATGTGTAATTTTTTCTACATCATTTTGATTTATTCCCTCAAAACATTTTTCTAAATTTTCAATTCCAAACGATAAAGCATTTTCAGGTTTTCTTGCAAACAATGGTTCATCAACTTGAATATATTTACATCCAGCATCAACCAATCTTTTAATCTCTGTATTGATAGCAATTGCTAAATCATATCCCATTTCTTCATCTGATTTATAATATGTATTAGCAATAGTGTCGGTAATTGTCATAGGTCCAGGAATAGTTATTTTAATTGGTTTATTTGAAAGACTTTGATTATGTTTCCATTCATCTACTAAAAAAGGATCTTTTGAAGATATTTTATTTGTTATTGTGGGGAGCCAACACTTATAATTCCCTGTTCTTGCAACTTTTTCTGTAAGATTATTGAAATCTATACCGGCTAAATGTCTACAGTGATAATGAATATAATTTTCTCTACGAACTTCACCGTCTGTTATAATATCAATACCACATTCTTTTTGATCTTGAATTATTTCTTTTGTAGCACGAAGAAACAATTCTTCAGCTTGATTTCCCATTTGATTAATTTCATCATTATAAAACTTAGTAGGAAATTGAGTATCAGTACCTCCTGATGCATTAAACCAATCAGTAATTTTTAAATAATTTGGTTTAGGGTAAGCTCCAATAACAGTTGTTAACATGAATTAATTTATATAGATTTAATTTAATTTAAATTAAATATAAATAAAGTTTATTCTAATAACTTCTATGGATTTATTACCTGCAAAAAACACACATAAGTACTTTAGAGGTAATTTACATGGACATTCAGATCATTCAGATGGAGCTTTAAATCCAAAAGAGGTCATTAAAAAGTATCAAGAATTAGGTTATGATTTTACATGCCTTTCAGATCACTTATGGAAAGGTAGTAAATTTGCAGCTGAAACAGTATTAGATATAAAGAATCTTAATCAAAAAGATTTTATTACTATTCCCTCAGCAGAACTTCATTGTAGGGGTAAAAAATATATTAGGGATGGGCTTTGGCATATTGTTGCAAATGGTTTACCATTAGATTTTAAATGTGCTGATGAAGAAGAAACAGCATCTCATTTAGTTCAAAGAGCAATTGATGCAGGTGCGTTTGTTACAATTGCTCATCCAGAATGGTACTCTCTAACATTTGATGAATGTCTTTCTGTAAGTCATGCACATGGTGTTGAAATTTATAATCATTCATGTCACATAGAAGCACAACGTGGTTTTGGCACTGCAACTGTAGATTATTTATTACAAGAAAATAATAAAATATTTTTAACTGCTACTGATGATTCACATTTTAAAATGCAAGATTTTGGAGGTGGATGGGTGATGGTTGCAGCTGATAATTTATCAGAAATATCTATTTTAAACGCTTTAAAAAATGGGCAATATTATTCTTCTACCGGAGTTGAAATATTTGAGTTTCAGATCAATAATCGTAAAGTAACTATCCGGTGTTCACCTTCAAACCAAGTCTGTATAGTTGGTCAAGGAGCTAAATCTATGAGTCAGAATGGAAAAAATATTACAAACGCTGAATTTGACCTTATCGACTATCCTTCTGATTGGTTTAGGGTTAGTATTGCTAACGATTCTGGGAAATTTGCTTGGACAAACCCAATTTGGTTTTAAGAAAAATTCACATTTTTTGAAAAAAATTTAGATAATTCCGTATAATTTTTTTGTATTTTTAGCTTATTCATGTCATGGGTTTAGAATTACTTTAAATTTAAAGAGGAGAAAATAATATGTTTAAAAAATTATTTTTAGCATTGGTATTTTCATCATCAACAGTGTTGTGGAGTGGAAGCTCTATAGCAGATGGTCATTGTAAAGGTTCTACAATGGGTGATGGTCAAACAGGCGGAAAATACCCTCAACAATATGAATTGTCAGAATATGAAAGTGCAGCTGGCTGTACTATGAAGTTTTCTGAAAATCCAAATATTACGAGTATTAATGCAACTATTCAAGGTAACAAAGGTCTAGCAGGTGTTGCAGATCGTTTACCTGATGAACCGCTAGTTGTTGTTCCTTATGATTCAATAGGATCTTATGGTGGAACAATTAACTTTTTATCAAATGCAACAGAAGCAGGTACTTCTGATATGCTATCAACACGTCATGTAAACTTAGTTCGTTTTGCTGATGACTTATCAACTATTGTTCCAAACGTAGCAAAAGATTATGCATGGAATGATGATTTCACTGAATTGACTTTTACTCTTAGAAAAGGTCATAAGTGGTCAAATGGTGAGCCATTTACAGCAAGAGACGTTGAGTTTTGGTATGAAGATATGATGATGAATACAAACATCAGAGAAAAACCATATCCTTACCTTCTTGTTGGTGGTGAGCCTATGACTGTAGATGTAGTTAATGATACAACTGTAAGATTTAACTTACCATCTCCTTTCCCAGGACTTTTAGCTACTCTTGCATGGTCTTATAACCAAGCATTTATACCTGCTCATTTCTTAGAGCAATTTCATCCAGAAATAGATTCAAATGCTGATGCCAATGCACAAGCACTTGGTTTCGAAAATGGTTGGGATGCTTTGGCAGCTTATTATGGTAACTCTGGTTGGACTGATACTCCAACACCGATGTTGAGAAACCCTGATTTAGTAGGTGGTTTAGAATATGCAGCTTACCCTTCTTTAGAAGCGTATATGACAATTGAAGATACGACTGAAGGAAGAGTGTATGCAGCTAATCCATATTTCCACCAAGTTGATACTGCTGGAAATCAATTACCATACATTGATTATCAAAATGAGAGATATATTAATGAAAACGAGATTAGACTTTTAAAACTTGTTAATGGTGAAGTTGATTACAAATCACAATCAGTTCAACTTGAATCTGCACCTCAATTACTAGACGGAGCAGAAGCTGGTGGATATAACCTTCAAATTAACCCAGGTTGTGGAGCTGCACTATTTAGCTTTAACGTTACTCATCCAGATTTGGAAAAACGTAAAGTTTATGGTGATATTCGTTTCCGTCAAGCAATGTCAATTGCTCTTGATAGGAATGAGATCAATGATGTGGCTTACTACGGTTTAGGTGTGGTAGAGCAGTTTGTAGGTATTTCACCTGCACCCGACTTTGTTCCTGATGAAATCAAAATGCATATGACTCAATATGATCCAGATGCTGCTAATGCACTCTTGGATGAAGTTGGGTTAAAAGATGTTGATGGAGACGGATTTAGAGAACTTCCAAACGGAGCACCTTTTGCAATGAACATCGACTATGCTACTCAAGGTATAGGTGGTGTTGAAGTTGAATTAGTAGCTCGTATGTGGAACGATGTTGGAGTTAAAACTTCTTTTAAAGAGGTAACTCCAGATGAATATCGTGGATCTCAATCATCTAATGCTCTTGATGTACATGCATGGGATAAAGGACAACCATTAGCGATTATAGCAGGTAACCCTGAAACATTTAAAGCGCCTTTTGGTAATTACTTTAACCATACGCAAGGAATGTTATGGGGTGCTTATATTGATAGTGATGGTTCAGATGGTGTAGAGCCTCCTCAGTGGGTATATGATTTAAGTGATGGAATTGATAAGTTCCAATCATATGAATTAGGTACTGCTGAATCAAATGAGTGGGGTGAAAAAATTACAAGAATGTTAACAGAGCAAACTCTGTTAATTGGTACTGTAAAAGCGCCTTTCCCTACATACCACAGAAATGCTTTGAAAAACTTTACACAATTCAAAACAACTTCTTATGAGTATTACAGAACTTATCCATATCTAGCTACTCAGTGGTGGTTAGACGAATAAAATAAGTAAATAAATATCTTTAAAAGCGGCAATTTTGTATTGCCGCTTTTCTTTTTTTAATTATTCTTAAACATAAATTAAGAGAGATCGAATTATGATTAATTTTATTCAATTCACATTAACAAGAGCTTTTTTAGCTATTGTAACATTACTCATAGTTTGTTTTATAGTTTTTTCACTAATGGAATTAGTTCCAGGTACGTGTGCAGAGCGATATTTGGCTTTTAAAAATACACAAGGTTCCCAAATAACATTTGAAGATATTGAAGCTGAAAAAATCCGTTTAGGTTTAGATAAACCTTTTTTCTATAGATATGGAAAATGGGTTTCAGATATTGTTGTAAGACAAGATTTTGGAGATAGTTGTATTCTTCGAATGAACATTAATGAACTTCTTAGTGGAAGATTTGTTCTTTCACTCACTATTTGTTTAGTAGCTCTGATTTTTTCTTATTTAATTGCCATACCTGTTGGTATTATTTCCGCCACGACAAAATATGTTTCTTTAGATCAAACTTTAAAATTTGTTAGTTATTTAGGTATAGCTTTACCAAATTTTTTAGTAGCACTTTGTATTATGCTTTTTATGACCGTCTATTATGGAGATACTATGACAGGTTTATTTTCTCAAGAATATGAAAATGCTCCATGGTCTACTGATAAGGTAAAGGATTTTCTCGCTAGAGCATGGCTACCAATTTTTGTTCTTGGGTGGAATGCGACTGCTTTTGCTCTACAAACTGTAAGAGCATTAATGCTAGACGAAAATGATAAACTGTATGTAATGGCAGCAAGAGCGAGAGGAATATCAGGTATGAGTTTATTATGGCGTTATCCAGCAAAACACTCGCTTGGGCCAGTAATCAATTCTATCGGTTTTGATTTAAATAGAATTTTTAGTGCACTTCCAGTTGTTGCATTGATTTTAATTTTAACTGAAGCTGGCGCACTTTTGATTGAAGCATTAGCTAGATCTAATGATCAGCAATTAGCTGGTGCTATTATATTTTTACTTACCGCAACAATAGTATTTGTAAATTTTATAACTGATATAATTTTAGCAATAATGGATCCAAGAATAAGGAAAGGAGTTATGGGTGGAGGTTAGTAATAGAAAAAAGGAAGCATATTATACTGCAACACAAATGCAATTGGTAAGAACACGTTTTTTTGGAAACCGTTCGGCGATGATTGCTGGCTCAATATTATTATTCATGATTGTGTGCAGCTTATTCTCAGGTTTTCTATCCCCATACGATCCAACAATTGCTGGTCGAGACAAAAACTATGAAAATGGTGCGCCTCAAATTCCAATGTTTTGGGATGAAAATGGTTTTTCTCCAAGACCTTTTCTTCATACTTTGAGTAAATATAGAGGTGCTGATACAAATTTTAGATGGGTGTACAAAATTGATAAAGAGAAAAGGCGTTATGTTTATTTTTTCGTGAAAGGTTGGGAATATAAATATTTTAATTATAAAATTAACCTTCCAGGTAAGGCGTTAGATTTTACTATTCCAGGAATAACATTTGATACGCATTTATTTGGTGTTGATGAGGGTGGGATTCATTTATTTGGTACAGATAAAGCAGGAAAGGATTTGTTTAGTAGAACCTTAAGTGCAATTTATATTTCACTTGCAGTTGGAACATTGGGAGTATTTATTTCTTTTGTTCTATCTTTAATTATTGGTGGTATCTCAGGATATTATGGCGGGTGGATTGATAGTTTGCTGCAAATGTTTACTGACGCTATACGAACAGTACCACCCATACCTTTATTTATGTGTTTAGCAGCTTTTGCACCTCTTGAATGGAGTTCTGAACTAAGATTTTTCTTTATATCCTGTTTGCTAGGTCTAATATCTTGGCCAACATTGGCAAGGCGTGTTCGAACACATTTACTAAGTGAAAGAAGTCAAGAATATATTTTGGCAGCTAAAATGTGTGGAGCTTCATCAACTCATATAATTATTAGACATCTTTTACCAAGTTTTACGAGTTACATAATTGTTGATTTGGTTATAAGTTTTCCTTACATGTTGTTATCTGAAACAGCACTTAGCTTTATAGGTTTAGGTTTAAGAGAACCTGTAAATTCATTAGGTGTGCTGTTACAAAATGCAACAAAGGCAGATGTATTATTAAATTATCAATGGTATTTCATTCCAGTCTTTTTCTTAGTTGTTTTAATTTTGACCTTTGTTTATGTCGGAGATGGTCTTCGAGATGCAGCTGACCCACACAAAACAAAAAATTAATATTTATGAATCATCTTTTAGAAATAAATAATCTTGATGTTAAGTTTGATACTGATGAAGGGCGAATTACCGCAATAGAGAATGTATCTATTTCATTAGATCAAGGTAAGGTTTTGGGAATTGTTGGAGAGTCAGGTTCTGGTAAATCTGTTACCGCAAAATCAATCATGCAATTAAATCCAGGAAATACAATATATAATGATGATGCTGAAATAATAATTGATGATGAAAATGTTTTAAAATTTACTTCTAATAATGATTTGAAAAAAATCAGAGGAGGCAAAGTATCAATGATTTTTCAAGAACCAATGGCGAGTTTTGCTCCAGCAATAAAAATTGGTCATCAAATGATTGAGCAACTTATGATTCACAAGCCTTTAAATAAAAAAGAAGCAAAAGATATATCAATAGATATGTTAAATAGAGTAGGGATTGCTGATGCAGAGAAAAGATTTAACCAGTATGCTTTTGAGTTATCAGGTGGGATGAGACAAAGAGCCATGATAGCTATGGCATTATCTACTATGCCTAAATTATTGTTAGCTGATGAGCCAACCACTGCACTTGACGTAACTATACAAGCTCAAGTTATCAATCTAATGAAAGATATAATTAAAGAATTTAATATGGGTGTTATTTTTATAACTCATGATCTAGGTGTAATTGCTCAAGTGGCTGATGATGTAGCGGTGATGTATCTAGGTAGCGTTGTTGAGCAAGGTCCGGTTAATGAAATTTTAAAAAATCCAATGCACCCTTATACTAGAGGTTTAATAAACGCTCTTCCAGATATTAATAATTTAGATGCCCCACTTACACCTATACCAGGTAATATCCCAAGTCCTTTAGACAGACCTAATGGATGTGTCTTTAGAACTAGGTGCCCCCATGCTTCTAAAGAAGGTAAGGAAGAAAATATAAAAATGGGTTTAGTAGAAGTTAAACCAGGTCACTGGTTAGATAAATGTGGTGTTGATTGTGGAAAAAAATGAGTAAAAATATTGTATCAGTGAACAATCTTTCGGTATCTTTTGATTACCAAGAAAATTTCCTATCAAAGAAGCAAAAAATAAAAGCCGTTAATAATATTAACATAAAGATCAAAAAGGGATCTTTCTTTGGTCTTGTTGGTGAATCTGGATCTGGAAAAACCACACTTGGAAGAGCAATATTAGGTGCAAATAAAATAAGTACAGGAAATGTAATTTTTCATGATGATGACAGAGATTATGATTTAACATCCATTAATTCAAAGGAAATGAAAGAATATAGAAAAAAAGCACAGCTAATTTTTCAAGACCCATATGCTGCACTTAGTCCCAGAATGACTGTAAGAGATATAATTGCAGAACCTTTAGAGGTTATGAAGATTACAAATTCACGTGAAGAAACTGATGAAAAAGTAAGAGAAATTGCTTCAAAATGTCGATTAAATTTAGAGCATTTAAGAAGATACCCACATGCATTTTCAGGAGGGCAAAGACAACGTATTTCTATTGCAAGAGCCCTTGTGAGTAATCCAAAATTTATTGTAGCTGATGAAAGTGTTGCTGCGTTAGATGTCTCAATTCAAGCAGATATATTAAATCTTTTAAAGCAACTTCAAAATGAATTAAATTTAACATATTTATTTATAAGCCATGATCTAAGTGTTGTAGCTCACGTCTGTGATATTGTGGCGGTAATGTATCTTGGTCATATAGTCGAGATGGCTCCTTCGAGAGATCTATTTAGTAATCCGAGACATCCTTATACAAAAGCATTATTATCTTCCATTCCATCAATTGATCCTGAAAATAAATCAAAAGCTATTGAGCTTGAAGGAGAGATACCTAGTGCAATGAACCCTCCTTCTGGATGTGTTTTTAGAACAAGATGCCCTCATGCTTCACAAGATGGTAAGGAAGAAAATATTGAAATGGGATTAGAAGAAGTTGAGCCGGATCATTGGGTAGATCGATGTGGCGTTAGTTGTGGGTGAAAAGTAATTTATTTATAGCGGTCGCACTTTCCTTATCTGGATTATTTTTATTAGACTGTATGGGTATTGCGATAAAATACCTCAGAGATGATTATCCAGCAGCACAATTATCAGTTTTTAGAAACTTGTTTGGAATGATACCATGTTTTATTGCATTGTATTTTTCACAAGACTGGCATGCTAGTGGAAAAAAATTAGTAATAAAAAGATGGCGTTTTGGATTAGCAAGAGGTCTAATTATGTCGTTTGCACAACTATGTTTGTATACCTCTTATCTTTATTTACCCTACGCGTTGGTTGCAACAATGGAGTACACAGGACCAATGATGATTACATTATTAGCAATACCACTACTTGGTGAAAAATTTGGCTGGTATAAAACATTAGCTGTATTAACAGGTTTTGTAGGTATAATATTTATTATGCAACCTTGGTCTGAAAGCTTTAATTTTTATATGTTACTTCCTGTAATGGCTGCTTTTGGTTATTCTCTTGCAAGAATAACAGCTTTAAATTTTTCAAATGATACCCCTGTGCCATTAATAAATCTTTACGCCAATATAGGCACTTTAATATGCGCAATACTTTTAGTTATTACATTTAATATGTGGGAAAATTTCAAAAGTTTATATGATTTACTTATATTGTTTTTAATGGGTTTTACGGGTGGTTCAGGTGTTTTATTATTAATTTATGGTTCCAGAAAAGCAGAACTTAGTAAAATTATGCCCTTTGATTATATTGAGATATTTTTTGCTTTAATTTTGGGTTGGATTTTCTTTAAAGAGTGGCCAGTAGATCAATTATTTCCAGGCGCTTTATTTATAGTTGCTGGAGGAATAATTATATATCTACGTCAAAAGAATTTATCAGAAACAAGAGATAGAAAAGTATAATGAAAGTTAAAGTAGAAAAAATAGATAACCCATCTCAACTAAATATAGAGTCGGTTGAAGTTCATAACGAGAATAATTATAGTTTTAAATTCTATACCTATGGTGGTTACATTCATGAAGTTAATATTCCTATAAATCTGCAAGAAGATAAAACTGAAGATGTTTTACTAGGCTATGGCGATATTGATGGAGTATTAGCATCTAATGGTTATTTTAATTCTATTGTTGGAAGAGTTGCAAATAGAATAGGATCTTCAAAGTTTATTATAGATAATAATGAATATCAGCTTTATTCGAATGTTAATCCTAATCATTTACATGGTGGTAAAGTTGGGTTTAATAAAAAAATATGGAAGATAGAAAATATTGATGAAACAAAAAATTCTATCAAATGTGTAATGAAATATTTGTCACCACATATGGAAGAAAATTATCCCGGTAATCTTGATTGTACTGTTTCTTACGAATTAAATAATAATAATGAGCTCTTAATAGATTTTGAAGCAACCTCTGATGAAGATACGATTGTCAATATGACTAATCATAATTATTGGAATTTTCATGGACACGGAGATAACTACCAAAATAATGAAAATCATGTTGTGCTAATTAATTCAAAATCAATCTGTGAAACAGATGAACAATCTATTCCTACTGGTAAAATTTTAAATGTTAAAGGATCAAGATTTGATTTGCAAAAAGATTTTTTAATTAATAAAGATTTTTTAAAATCTGGAGGTATTGATCATAATTATGTTTTAGATGATCGGTCAATGAAAGAAACTGTTGCTAAAATTTATAGTAAAAAAACTGGTCTAGGAGTGGAGTATTTTACAAACCAACATGGTATTCAGTTTTATACAGGCAATATGATGTTGGCTAAATATGTCGGTAAGCAAAATAAGTCTTATGGCCTTCAACATGGAATGTGTTTAGAACCACAATATTATCCAGATGCTATTAATCATCCTAATTTTCCTTCCCCAATACTAAGAAAAAATAAAAATTATTTATCCAAAATAAAAATTAAATTACGAAATGATTTTTAAAAAATAAATTCTTGTTTTATTGTTTCTATACATTAATAATCATAGCTAATGAAAATCAGCCAAAAAATAATTAATAATTTAAAATCAGGTGGGGCAGATTTTTTTTTAAGTGTCCCATGTAAACTTTTGGCAAATATGATTACAATATTAGAGAATGATAAAGATATTTATTATTCAGCAATACCAAGAGAAGAAGAGGGTATGGGTATTTGTGCTGGTGCATATTTAGGTAACAAGCTTCCTTGTATAATGATGCAAAATACGGGTATTGGTAATTCAGTTAACTCAATTGTTTCTCTTCTTCAATTATATCAAATG
The DNA here is from genome assembly GCA_902603095.1 of uncultured Alphaproteobacteria bacterium. Taxonomy (GTDB): domain Bacteria; phylum Pseudomonadota; class Alphaproteobacteria; order HIMB59; genus CACPNW01. The sequence continues at coordinate 31,093 of CACKTS010000008.1, read as the reverse complement.
CCTGTTGTTTTTTTAATAAGCTATAGAGGAACACCTGGTGAACCTGTAGGTGCACAAGGTGGTATGGCTAGTGTTACTGAAGATATTCTAAATACTCTTCGTATACCAATGCTACAGTGTAATACAGAGAAGGATCTTGATAAAATTTCTACTTTTACAAATCATGCTAAAGTTATTGAAAGTCCAGTTGCTATATTGTGTAATTTTAATTTAATGAAAGATGATTAAAGATGAATAGATTTGAATTACTTAATCTTTTGCAAAATACTATACAAGATGAGCTTGTTATTTGTAATATTGGTCTTCCATCTCAAGAATTATACAAAATTAATGATCGCCCTAATTATTTTTATATGTTGGGAAGTATGGGTTTAGCGTCATCAATAGGTTTAGGCCTTTCATTAGCTGTAGATAAAAAAATAATTAGTATTGACGGTGATGGCTCAGTTTTAATGAATATGAATACACTTGCAACAATTGGTAATAGGGCACCAGCGAATTATACTCTTTTGATAATAGATAACGGCTCTTACGGATCTACAGGAGATCAAAAAACATTTACGAATGAACGCACATCATTAAAAGATGTTGCTATTGGATCTGGTTGTCAAAATGTAATTGAATGCTCAGGAGAAGAAACAAATGAAAATTTACAGAAAGCGCTAGTAGATACAAATAATTCTTATGTTATTATTTCAAAAATAAAGTCAGGGAATGTGCCAATAAAACCAATTCCTCTTAATGCTGTTACAATAAGAGATCGATTTAGAAAAGAAATAGGTTTAGTTAATTACCTTTAATATTTTTATAACACACTATGATTTATTCTGTTGGTTCAATCTTTCTTGATCATATTATTAAAATTGATAATTTTCCTAAAAAACCTGTTAAAGTTATTGCTCAAGGAATAGAAAAAAGACTTGGTGGGTCAGCAGCGGTAGCTAGTTTTACTATAAAAAAGCTTGGATTAAATACATCTTTTATTGGCAGGTTAGGTGATGATGATGTTTCTAAATATTTAAAAAGTGAGTTAAGTAAATTTAATATTGAACATAAAGATATTATTTTTATTAAAGGTGCTCAATCATCACAAAGTTATGTTTATGAAGATAAGAATGGTGAAAGACTACTCGCAGCTTTTAGTGAAAAAAAATTATTAAATAATAAAAAATTACCCAAAATTGAATTTACAAAAAATACAACCTTTGTTACTGATTTAAGATGGGTTGAAGCAACTCTTTATATTGCAAAGAATTGTCAAAAAAAGAAGCTAAACCAAATTGTTGATTTGGATAATTATAAATTAAACACCAAAGTAAAACAAATTATCAATCTGTCCTCACACCCTATTTTTTCTGAGACAGGATCATTTGAATATACAAAAATCAAATCAATCATAGGTTCATTAAAAAAAATGTATTCAATTAAAAATAAATTTTATGCAATAACCGCTGGTAATAAAGGTGTTTATTGGATTGAAAATGGCACAGTATTTAATTGCAAACCTCCAAAAATAAAAGTTGTGGAAACAAATTGTGCAGGAGATGTTTTCCATGGAGCATTTACAGCTTTTATTCATCAAAAATATTCTATGATTGACTCTATGAAATTTGCTACTGCCACAGCTTCATTAAAATGCACTAAAAATGGAGGTATTTATTCCATACCTACTTTCCCATCTGTTAAAAATTTTGCAAAACAAATTCAATTAAGGAAATTATAGTTATATGAAAATATTGATAACTGAATTTATGGAAGCTAAAAGTGTAGAATTTCTTCAAACTAATTTTGATGTCATTGTTGATGAAGATTTATCAACAGATACTAATGAATTAAAAAAAATAATTAACAACTTTGATGCTTTAATTGTGAGAAATAAAACACAAGTTAATAGAGAAGTTCTAGAAAATGCTACTAATCTAAAATTTGTTGGACGCTTAGGGGTTGGTCTTGACAATATTGATGTTGAGTTTTGTAAAACTAATAATATTCATGTTCAGCCTGCAACAGGTATGAATGCAAATTCAGTTGCCGAATATGTGATTAATACATCTCTTTCCTTATTAAAAAATATTCCCTTAATACACCAAGAGACTTCAATAGGTAATTGGCCACGAACATCAATTTCTTCAAGAGAGATTAGAGGTAAAACGATTGGTTTATTGGGTTTTGGGTTAATTGCAAAAAAAGTATCTAACTTAGCTAAAGTATTCAATGCTCAAATAATTGCATACGATCCATATGTTGATCCAAGTGTTGGTAATGAATTTGATACCAAACTACTTGATATGAATGAGATATTTAAATTGTCAGATGTAATTTCAATTCATCTACCTCTTACTGACAAAACTAAAAACATATTAAATTATGAGTCTTTTAAGAAAATGTTAAAAAAACCAATTATTATTAATTCTTCTAGAGGCTCTATAATTAATGAAGAAGATTTACTAAAAGCTTACGATGAAAAACTAATATCCGGATTTGCTCTGGACGTCTATGACAGAGAACCTGTACAAAAATCTTTTTTAGAAAGAATACAAAGTAATACAAATTGTATACTTACGCCTCATGTAGCTGGAGTAACTGAAGAGTCAAATGCGAGAGTAAGTGAGTTTATAGCAAATGCTGTAAAAGAGTTTTTTAAATTATAAATTAAACTCTTTCATAAATACAACTCTGTTTTCTAATATAGAATTTTCAGCCGCCTCACCAATTGCAACTGACATTAATCCATCTCTTAAAGATACCTCTGGTTTTTTATTTTTTTGAATAGCATTTATAAAAGCTAAATGCTCAAAGTAAGTGGAACCATGATGATGTCCTGCGGCTAAAATATCTTTATCTACTTTAACTTCTTTTGACTTATTAACATTGTCTTTTCTCAAACCAATTCTAACTTCTGAAGAGTCCTTGCCTGAAGCATTTGATGGAACAAATGTTTCTATTTTTCCTATATCTCCTATAGCCACTATTTCTTCTTGATATTCTGAATTTTCTGCAAACATACATAAATCAAGCATCCCTCGAACACCATTTTCAAAATCTACAATTACATATGCGTTATCTATAATATCCGGAGTTTTGCCATCATATTTTTCTTCTAGATGATTAACATCCTGACTTCCACTGGCATAAACTTTTATAGGCTCACTTTGAATAACAAGTCTCATTAGGTCAAAGAAGTGACAACATTTTTCAACTAATGTGCCTCCAGTGTTAATAACAAATCTATTCCAATCATCAACTTTATTTAAAAAAGGAAATCTATGTTCACGAATAGAGAGCATTTTTATTTTACCAATTACATGGTTATGAACTTCATTAATTAATTCTGTTACAGGAGGCATGTATCTGTATTCCATTCCAGTCCAAATTATCTTTGAATAGTCTTTTGAAAGTAGCTCAAATTTTTTACAATCTTCAGTGGTTGTGCATAAAGGTTTTTCTATCAACAAATGTTTATTTGTTTTTAAAATTTGTTCTAATACATTGATATGTGTAAAATTGGGTGTAGCAATGATATAGGCATCTGCAATATTTTTACTTATTAATTCATTTAAATCATTATAAAATTTTGTAGACTCCCGAACTAGTGATTTTGCTTGGTTTCTTGAGCCCTCATTAGTATCACAAACTGCAACTACTTCTGCATTTTCAATTAGATTTAAATTCTGAATATGTTCTTGGCCCATAACACCAGTTCCAATTATTCCATATTTTATAGTTTCACTCATATTGTATAAGTTGGTATCTTTAATTTTTTTCCTAAAAGTTTAACATCTTCAATTACATCTCCATAAGTAAAGCTTACATGATGCTCTAATCCACTTAAAAATAAGTTTTTAATTTTTTTAAACGTATTTTTACCTAAATTTATTACTCCAGAAGTTCCAGAAAAAGAATTTTTTCTTCTGAGTACTTTTCCCTTCATTAAAATAAACTTTAATTTATTTTCTGATTTTGAAACTCGAAAGATTGTAATTTCTCCAGCCCTAAATGCAAAATTGTGAAGAAGCGGTTTTTTTCTATTTGAGTGAACAGTAGCACTTGGTGTATTTGGTTCAGCCATACTTAGGGGGGCAAGACCACAATGCCAGAAAACTGTAGTATTATCTTTTTCATCAACATCTACAATATCTACTAATAAAGCAGGTTTCTTATTTAATTGATTTAGTATGTTACAACTTAAGCTTCCAAGTACATCAGCTTCACATGCAGCACTTATTTTATTTTCATTCATCATAGCCATTGGTCCGCATGAAGCACATCCATACTCAGTAAACATTTCTGGCCAACAACGTACTGCAAAAGCATCAATATTTTGTTTTTTTTGAATTTGTTCAAGGCCATGGAACAAAGATATGCTTTTGTTTAATTCTTTTTGATTTAATGTATATAAATTTTTAAGGTTAGAGCTGATATTTTTTTTAGTTACATTAATTATTTTTTTATCAACCCTGCTAGAAATGTTAAATAATTTATACAAATTTATCTTTTCTATTTTTGCATTAAATTTTGTTTTTAATTCTTTACTATTAAAATCACATGTATGAAAACCTTCTGGTCTTTCACCAACCAGACCTAATTTAGGTTGTTTAAATTCAATTATTTTTTTCTTATTTTTTTTTGAATTTGTTATTTTTTTTAAAAAATTTTTTTTTGTAAAATTATTATTACTTTTTATAAATTTTAGTAATTCTTTTGAAAAAGATGACTCATTATTAGAGTAAATTATAAAATTAGAATAAAATTTATTTTTGATTAAGGCATGCAATCCTAAATTGACACCACAAAGAGAATTTAATCTCAATCGTCCACCTGTTCTTTTCTCTTTAAATGACACAAATAAAATTGGTTTTTTAAATTTTGTAACAAAAGAAGAAATAAATTTTGCATCAGTAAAGGTAGATTGAATAACAATAAATTTATTATATTTACGATTTTCAAAATATTTTATTGCGCTTCTCCCGATTTCGTCATTTGTTATTAAATCTTCAAAAAAACTAATGTTCTTACTTAATTTTCTTATTGATTTTTTTGTTTTTGCTATTTTTTTTATAGCCAATTCAATATCAAAAGTATCTCTAGCTAAACTTAGGCACCCAATCATTAAAAACCTTTATAAGTATTTTTAAAGTTTATGGAATTTTTTTGCATCAATTTATTTTTTAAATAATTTTCTAAAGATTGGGCATTATTATTTGTAAGTTCATTCAATTTTTTTATATAATTTACACTTTCTTTATTAAGATTTTTTTTAATTTTTTGGTAATTTGGATAGTCTTTAAATGCATCAAGCCAAATAGTTCTACCAGCAAGATATCCAGAAGCACCATTTTTATAAGCTAATTTTAAACAATTAAAAAAAGATTTCTTACTCATTCCAGAGGATAGCATTACCCATGGAATATTTTTTGTTGCTTTAGATAGTTGCTTAAAAGCATTTTCTGTAACTTTAGTAAATTTACTATTCTCTAAATACTTACTATCTACAGGACTCTCTAATTTAAATATATCAACTTTGTATTTTGATTTAGAAAATTCTTTAACACTATTTATAATATGATTTTGATTTTTATCTAGTTGTTCTTTGTAATCTTTTGAATAACCAATTTCATTTTTAAAAGGATAAACTAATAGCTCAAGTAAAAAAGGAATATCATATTTTTCACATTGCTTGCCAATAGTTTCAATATATTTTTTTTGGTGATTAACTGATTTTTGATCAGCATCAGGTCGATACCATGCTAGTACTTTTACTGCATCACCACCTATTTTTTTTATTTTTTCAACTGTCCAATTTTTAATATTTTTTGAATATCTCCCTTTTCCTTTTTCCGTAAATGCATGGTCTTCTAATGTGATGATTAACCCACTGCATTTGCTTATATTTATAAGGTTGGGTATTGAATAAACTGGATCCATCAATATGGCTGTAGAGTATTGTGAAAGGCTTAATGAAATTTGTTTTTTAAAATCAACAACATCCTTAAATTTATATTTCTTTTTTTTTCTTTTTATTAAATTAAATATCGGAGGTCTTTGATCAATTGCTAGCATTTGTAAATGATGATTTTTATTACATAATTTTTTTATATGAATGTATTTGCCAGTTGTTAGATATTTCATATTTTTGTTTAAATTTCTTCTTTATATTTGGCTGGTTTTGAACATTTAAATACTTTATTGTTTTGATAACTCAAGAATTAATTTTTTTAATAGACCATAATTTTCAATTTTATTAAGAATTAAAATATTTACTAAATTTTAATGTTAATTTGCTATGATTTGTTGTGTTTTTTACTCTTGTATAACCTTCTAGATTATGTTTTAAACTACTTAAAATTGGAGGAATAATGATTAAATCTATTTTAAAATTTTTTTCAGTAACTTTCATTTCTATTTCATTGACAATAATTTCAACAGTTGCTTCTGCTGAAATTACAATTAACTGGCCATCAATTTGGGTTGGAAAAGACTCTAAGACAACAGTTATTCGTGAATTAGTAGATGAATTTAATGCTGCAAATGCAGGTGCAATCAAAGTTGTAATAGAAGAACAAACTGATTATGACATCTATGCACAAAAATTAACTGCTCAAATATCTACAGGTGATCTACCAGATGTATTTACAGTTGGTGCTGACTTGTTAGATATTTTACATAGAAGTGGTAAAGCAATGGATCTTGCTCCACATGTAGGCTCTGATTCACATTGGAATAATGTTTATCCAGAAAATGCTCTTCAATCTAATATGATGGGTGGACAATTGACTGCATTACCATATGAACTTTTTGTAACACCAGTAACTTATAATAAAAAATTATTAAAAGCTGCAGGTTATGATGAGTTTCCTGCTACATATGATGAGTTCTTCAAAATGTGTGAAGCTGTAACTGCAACTGGTAAAGTTTGCACATCTCAAATGACAGGTAAAAACGCATGGACTTCAATGCTTTGGTTTTCTCAAGTCGTAGCATCAGCTGGTGGACCTGGTGTTTATGAAAGAGGTCTAGATGATCCAGCTTGGGTTCAAGCTTTTGAAGTTATGGAAAAGATGTATATGTATACAACAAGCGATGCTATTGGTGCAGATGCAGGTGTTTCAGGTGGACATTTCTTGAATGAAAGAACTGCAGTCTTCATGAATGGACCATGGTTTATTGCACGTTATACTTCAGACGGTATACCTGGATTACACGCAAACATAGGTGTAGCTCCAGCTCCAATGCTAACAGGTGGTAAAGGTGCTCCAGGCGGGTATGTAGGTGGAAGACAATCATCATTAGCAGCTGGTAAGCAATCTGATCCTGCAAAAGAAGAGGCAGTTGTTAAATTCTTAAAATGGCTTACAACTCCTGAAAATGTTGCAAGACTATCTTATAGTTCTGGTGCAATGTTTATTGTAAAGGCTGATTTGCCTTCTGATATGGATAGACTATTTATTGAAATGAATGAGCAAAAGGGAAATGCTCCTTACGTGGCTCCAACATTTTCGAATGGAATTGCTTCTTTACCAATATCGAAAGAATTTCCTCAAGCATTATCTGCTTTAGCTATTGGTGATGTAACACCAGAAGGTGCAGTTGAAATGCTTAAAGACGCTGAATAAAATCTAAAACAACTATGAGGTATTTTTATACCTCATAGTTTATTTTTTTATGAAACTCAAAAAAGATGAAGTCGTTTGGCTATTGATATTTATATCTCCAGCGATATGTCTTTTTTTTCTCTTTTTTATTTTACCTATTCTTTTTCTTTTTGTTACTAGCTTTACTAACTGGGATGGTATTGGTGCAGAATTCGTTGGTTTAGAAAATTATTCTAAATTGTTAAATAAAAAATCTTTTATAAGAGCAATTACTAATAATTTATATTGGTGTGTTACAGCAGCATTAATAACTGTTCCATTAGCTCTCATAGTAGCATTACTTTTAGCTCATCGGTCTAGAGGCTGGAAGGTATTTAGAACAGTTCTTTTTATTCCTCAGGTTGTATCATCAGCTGCAATAGCAATGCTTTGGGCCGCAATGTTTAATGCTGAATATGGTTTAGTAAATTTTCTGTTAGAGATTATCGGATTCTCAGATTTTGAGAAATATAATTGGCTGGGTAATGTTCGAACAGCTAATGCGGCATTAATTGGTTTTTCTTTGTGTTATGTTGGTTATTTTATGGTTATTATGTTGGCAAAAACAGCTGGTATTTCTGATGATTATTACGATGCGGCAAACATAGATGGAGCAACGCAATTTCAAAAGGATGTTTATATCACCGCCCCATTAATCAAAAGTACATTTTTTCTTTGTATAATTTTAGCAGTAATATTTAATTTAAGGCAGTTTGAATATGTGTACCTAATGACTGCCGGTGGTCCAGCTAACAAAACACAAGTCCTAGTTGTTTATATTTGGAATGAATTATCTGTGCAAAGACTTGGACGTGGTAATGCTGCAGGTGTGATAATGATATGTATAGGTGCCGCACTTTTATTGATACTTCGTAAATTATTAAAAAGTGAGACTTATAATTAATATGAAAAAAGATTTATCCATAAACTTTTATTCTATTTTTAAATGGGTAATTATTATATCGTTTGTATTGTATGCAGTATTCCCTTTTCTTTGGCTAATTCTAGCTTCATTAAAAACAAATGCTGAACTACTTGATGATCCATTTGCACTTCCAGAAGTTTTTCAATTTAAAAATTATGCTGACGCAATGGAGGCAGCCGGATTGGGTCAGCTAATCATTAATTCTTTAGTGATAAGTACTAGTGCAACTTTTTTAAATATTTTATTTTCTTCTATGTGTGCATTTGCAATAGCACGCCACACTTTTTGGGGAAAGAATGTATTATTTTTAATGATTACAGCAGGCATTTTAGTTCCTCTAAATGCATTAATCATACCTTATTTTGCAATTATTAATTTTTTAAATCTTTATGATACAAGACTAGGATTAATTTTAGTTTATTGTGCTGTTGGACTTCCTGTTTCTACTTTTATTTTAACAGAGTTTTTTAAATCTATACCAAAAGAAATAGAAGAAGCATCATTTCTAGATGGATGTAATTTCGTCTCTCGCTATTTTAAAATCATGCTTCCATTAGCTATACCTGGTCTAGCTACTGCAGGAACCTTTCAATTTATTTTATGTTGGAATGAATTCATTTATGCAATGTTATTAACTTCCTCAACTGAAATAAGAACAATTCAATTTGGTATAAGTTATTTTACTAATCAATTTTTTTCAGATTATGTAGGAATGTTTGCAGCTGTTGTAATTAGTATACTTCCAAGTATTACCGTATTTATCCTTTTTCAAGAAAGAGTTATAACTGGGTTAACTGCTGGATCAGTAAAGGGGTAGAGCATCTAAATTGATAAGCCCTAACATCATAAAAATTATATGTCATGATATTGGAAAACATCTTGGTTGTTACGGCGTAAAATCAGTTAGCACTAGTACAATTGATAGTCTTGCAAAAGAAGGTATTTTATTTAATAATGCTTTTGCAACAAGCCCAGGATGCAGTCCTAGTAGAGCTGCAATAGCTACTGGTAGATATCCTCATAATACAGGTGTACTAGGTTTAGCCCACGCTCATTTTGGATGGCAATTAGATAAAAATACACCCCACATCGCTAAATACTTATCTAACAATGGTTATAAAACTATGCTTTTTGGTCTTCAACACGTAACGTATCAAGAAAAGTCCCTTGGTTTTAATAGTATATTTCCAGAACGGTCAGCAGATGAAGTTATAAAAAATATAAGAAAAAAAATAAATGAAAAATTATCAAACAAACCTTTTTATGCAGAAATAAATTTTTTTGAACCACACCGACCTTTTGACTTTGCAGGAGTTAAGCCATTCAAATCCAAAGGTGTCTTTATTCCTAAATATATTCCAATGAATCAACATAGCAAAATAGAGTTTGCTGCAATGCAAGGTGCAATTAAAAAAATGGATGAATCAATTTTACAGATAATAAAAATTTTAAAGAAAAAAAATCTATATGAAAATACAGTAATAATTTTTACAACTGATCACGGTATACCATTTCCACGGGCAAAAGGCACTTTGTATGACTCTGGAATTGAGACAGGTTTAATATTGCACTATCCAAAACTCAAATTAAAGAATAAAAAAATTAACGAACTGATTTCTAACATTGATATTTTACCTACACTTTTAGATCTAGCAAAAGTTAAAAAATCAAAAAAAATACAGGGTAAAAGTTTTTACAAGCTTTTATACAACAAAAAATACATTGAAAATAAATATATTTTTGCAGAAAAAACTTATCATGAAGGTTTCGACCCTATACGCTGTGTTAGGAATAAAGATTATAAATTGATTATAAATTTTGATTCAGACAGAACAATAAGAGTGCCATCTGATATTATGAATGGGGGTACTTACCAAAGTATGATTGGTAAATTGATAAATGTGAGAGAACGATATGAGTTATACAATATTAAGAAAGATAAATATGAAAGAAAAAATTTAGCTAACAATAAAAAGTATAAAAAAGTAAGGCAAAAACTAATAAAAGAAATTATGTTATGGATGAAATCGACAAAAGATCCTCTATTATTTAAACAATTAAAATCACCTTTTTTTCTTGATACTATCAAAGAACTAAAATAACATTTTAGATACATGACAGAAGTTAAAAATAAAAAAATATATATTAAGTCATCAGAGTTTATTTATAGAGTTGAGCATTTGACTTTAGAGGGAACTTGTTCAACAGATCATGGTCCGAAGAATGTTAAAATTAAAAATTTATACGTAGACAAATATCCAGTAACAAATAAAGAATATTTAAATTTTGTAAAAAAAACAGGTTATCAACCTAGAGACACACAACGATTTTTAGCCCATAAACCTAAAAATAATCAATCAAATTATCCCGTTGTTTGCATTTCTCAAAATGATGCAATGCAGTATGCTAAATGGGTTGGTGGAAGGCTTCCAACTGATGAGGAGTGGCAGTATATTGCTTCAGGGCCAGATTATTCAGACTGGCCATGGGGTGATAAGTTTGATCCATCGCTCTGTAATCATGATCATAATTCATTAAAACCAGTTAATTCAAATAAACAAGGATCAAGTTGGTGCGGGTGTGAGGATATGAGTGGCAATGCTTGGGAATGGACATCTGGAGTTTATGATGACGGAGAACATCGATTTGCTCTTTTGCGAGGAGGTAGTTTTTATTATGCACATGATCATTGGCATGTGGGGGGAGGAGCTAGAAAAACAAATTTCCATTGGAAACTGCAGATATTAAATGAGGGAATGAATAGAGCTTCAACTTTAGGTTTTCGTTGTGTGTATGATGCATAAAATTAAAAATGTGAAGAATAAAATAATCAACTTTTCATCAAAAGATTTATTTTTATCTATTGATTATTCAAAAAAAGTTAATTTAGATAAATTAATTGATTTGAATTCAAATTATAATTTTTTAGATAAAAAGAGTAATGATCTTTTAAAAATAAAAATAGAAAATGAAATTATACCAGATCGTTTTTTAAAAATTGAAAAAGTTTCAGAAAAAACACATAATAAATTGAAATTTATTTCTTTAGCATTTTCCCAATCTTTTAAAAAAGATTTTTTTAAAGGAAGAATTTCAATAATTCAAAAAAAAGAAAATGTTATTGATGTAATTTTTCAATTAGCTGGGAAATGGAAGAATAATATACCAAAAAAAACTTCACTTATTTTTCCTTTTTTGCGCAATCTAAATAATCATAAAAATTTTTTAAAACCCGGTCATGTATTTAACGGTAAAAAAACTCTGAAAAAGAGCGCTTGGAATTTTCATGAATATCCCCCAGCAATTTTAACAGATAAATCTAAAAACTTTGCTATTGGCATAGAATTTTATGACCAATTTCCATGGCAGGCAAATTATAATCTTAGTATCCATGAAGCTATCTCAAAAGAAGGTTTTGAAAAATATGAAACTGAAGTTCAATTAACCAAAAACTTATCCGATGTTATTGTAATGAGGTTGTACACAAGTTCAGAAGGAAAAAATAAAGTTTTTAATCTTTGGAAAGAAAATACAAGAAGCAGATATGATTTACGAAAATATTTTAAACCAAAAAACACGTGGATTAAAAAAAATTATATTACACATTTTACATTTGCTTATGGAAAAGAGTCTTTTAATTATGAAAAAATAAAATTTAATATTAAGAAAATTATAAAAGAAGGAAAAGAATTCGGTGGATACGACTCATTAATTTTTTGGCATCAGTATCCAAGATTAGGTCTGGATAACTCTAATCAATGGAATCTATATAAATATTTACCTGAAGAATATAAATCGATTAAAAAAATTGTTAGAGAATGTCATACACATGGAGTTAAATTTTTTATTCCATTTAAGCCTTGGGATGTAAGATCAAATGAAAGCTTGGATTACCATGCGAAATCTTTAGAAAATTTTATATCTAAAACAAATATCGATGGTTTTTTTCTTGATACCATGTCTTCATTACCTGAATCCTTTCTTAGAATACAAAAGAAATTCCCATCTTTTGAATTTGCTTCTGAAGGAACCCCAAGAGAGCAAAGACAAATTGAACAGTTAACAAGTTCTTGGGATCAAATTGGAGATATTAGGAGAAATTATAAGGTGGAGGTTGAAGCAAATATGTTTCGATTTGTGTTTCCTGAACACCCTTTAAACTTAGTCTCTAGATGGAGCGTAGGGTCTGATAAAGATTCAATAATTAAAAGAGCTGCATTTAATGGTACTGGATTAGTAATTTGGCAAGATGTTTTTGGATGCTGGTTGCCTTTTAGTAAGAAACAAAAACAATTAATCAAAAAATTAAAAAATATTCTTGATAAGTTTCATGCTATTATTTTTGGATCTAATTCAGTCCCATTAATTGAAACATTATCAAATGGTTTAATCTGTAATCAATTTTGTAATAATAGTAATCAAAAGATATTTGCAATTTATAATTTTACAAATAAAAATATTAAAGGCCCACTCTTTGCTTTAGAACCTAAAACTAAAATTAAATTACAACAAATTTATGGAATAAATACCTCATTGCAAATCAAGAAAAGAAAAGAAATTCTTGCTGTATTTGGAACTGTTTATGCTAACGAAGTAGCATTAATTCATGTTAAATATTAAAATAATTAGATAACAATTCTTTAGGCGGATCATTCTCTTTAATTAGATTAATCATTTTCTCTTTGTATTTATTAATAAGATTTTGATCTAGTATTGGACTTAATTGTCCTGGATCCTCAAGAATATTATAGAGAGCACTTTTTGTATCCTCTAATATTTTAAATCCTTCATCTGTCTTTTTTTGAATTCTATTTATTTTCATAACAGGTATTTTTTTTGTAAATGAAAAAGGTTCATGAATTTTAATAGTTCTTAGTTCTTCATGAGAAAAAAACTGCCTCATATGAGTTGGCATTAAAGTGTATTGATATTTATCCAGACTAATTTGATCAAAATTATCAGGGTAATGGAAATAGGTATAATTTCCATCTGTTATATTTATTCCACCTCCCCAATAACCATACAGAGCTGAATACAGATCGGAGTCTTTATCTAAAATATCTAAGAGAGATTTTCCTTTCACTTCTTTGGGTATGGTTAAATTATTTATAGATAGAAATGTAGGCATTAAGTCAATATTTTGTGTCACTGTATTTCGAGTTTCTCCATCATAATGTTTATATTCAGGATGATGAATAAATAGAGGTATGTGTGCTATTTCATTATACATAGGCATTCTATTTTTTGCCCACCAGTCATGTTCTCCAAGCATAAAACCATGATCAGTTGTGAGAATTAAAGCAGTGTTATCCCATAAATTATGTTCATCAAAGTAATCTAAAATCGTTCCTAACAAATAATCACATAAGCCTACCAAGGCTAAATAATTAGCTTTAAGTTCTGCTACTTCATCGTCTGCTTCTTTGACTTTATCATACTGTGGCCAATCTAATCTTGGGCCGCGATAGTTTGTTTTAAATTTTTCTCTAAATCGTTTTGGGGCAAAAAAAGGTTCATGAGGATCAAAGGTTTCTAATTGTAAAAACCATTCATCAGCATTCTTATTTATTTGGAGAAAATCAAGGGCAGAATTAAAACATTTGACAGAAGGGAAGTCTTTTTCTTCTTTTATATATTCACTATTTACAGCATAACGATAATAACCAGATTCTCTATTTTTTAAATCTAATTGTGATTTATGAAATTTTTCTCTAAATTTTTCTAATGGAGGTTGAACCATAGCTTTCCATGGATCACTTTCTTGTCCTCTTATAAAATTCCAAGAATTAAAACGGTTATGATAAGTTGCACCTCCATCTTCAAAATAATGATAATGGTCTGTAATTAAGTGTGAATAAACTTTACTTTTTCTTAATATTTCTGGAAAAGAATTATCAAATGGCTCCAGAGGACCCCAACTTCTATGCAAAAAGCTAAGTCTTCCTGAATGCATATCTCTTCTTGCTGGCATGCAAGGCATACTCCCAACATAATGATTATTAAACTGAATTGATTTTTTAGCTAAGCGGTTAAAGTTCGGTGTTTCAAGATATTTGCCACCATAAGAATTTAACATTCTTAAATTTAAAGAATCAAATAAAAGAAATAAAGTCTTCAATGCAAATTCTAGTTTGTTTTTGTCATTGTGCACAAAATTTCAAAAGCAATTGTGGCACCAACTAAGGAAGTCATATTATTTACATCAAATGGAGGAGAAACTTCTACTAGATCAGCTCCTATAAAATTTATTGAATTTAATTTCCTAATAATCAATTGAGCTTCTCGAACATTAATACCCCCCACTTCAGGTGTACCTGTTCCAGGAGCAAAAGTAGGGTCAATACCATCAATATCAAAAGTGAAGTAAGTTGGAGTATCCTCCAAAACATCTTTAATTATATTTATTGTTTCTTTCATTCCAATTTCATAAAACTTATCAGTTGAAATAATTTTTACACCCTGGTCAATTGCCCATTTTAGATCATCTGGGTCATATAAACCTCCGCGTAACCCTAAAATAACATATTTTTTTGGATCAATAAGATTTTCTTCAATAGCTCTTCGGAAAGGAGTGCCATGTGTATATTTGAAGCCACCAAAATAAGTGTCCCAAGTATCTGAATGGGAGTCAAATTGAAACAAGCCAACAGGCTTCTTTTTTGCTAATGATCTCAATATAGGGAGTGAAACAAGATGATCTCCTCCAATTGATAATGGTATAGTATTGGAATTAACAATTTTTTCAAAATAATTTGTTATTTTTTCAAGTGAGTCTTGAAGATCTGCTGGATTTACTGGGCAATCACCAATATCTGCAATTTGAAATTTATCATAAGGGCTTTTTAGAGAAGATGGATGATATGTTCTTACAAGAGATGATGCATTGCGAATTTCTCTAGGTCCATGTCTTGCACCAGGTCTATTAGTTGTTCCTCCATCCCAAGGTATACCACAAATGCAATAATCTAATTTTTCTAAATCTTTTATAATAGGTAAACGAAAAAAAGTTGCTATATCTGCAAAGCGAGGAGTTGTTTGACCAGCTGTTGGTTTTATTTGAGTCATAATTAGTAGTTATGGTATAATGAATAAAATATTACAACACAAAAATGATAGATAATCCAAATATATCTGTTTTAGATAATGATGGCGTTATTCAGCATTTGGAAAATAATGTTATTCCAAGTATTTCTTTGCCAAACCAAGAGGGGAATCTTTTACGTCTTGACCGATCTGATACGTTTAGAATGGTTTTATATTTTTTTCCAATGACAGGTAGGCCCGATAAACCCCTTCCAGATAATTGGAACAATATACCTGGGGCAAAAGGGTGCACAAAAGAAAATTGCAAGTTCAGAGATAATTATGATGAATTTATCTGTCTAAATGCATTACCAATTGGTATTTCAACACAAACAGTTGATTATAATAAAGAAATGACTTCAAGACTTAATATACCTTATGATGTATTG
This sequence comes from uncultured Alphaproteobacteria bacterium, assembly GCA_902603095.1. Lineage (GTDB taxonomy): Bacteria > Pseudomonadota > Alphaproteobacteria > HIMB59 > CACPNW01. The sequence goes on along the minus strand of CACKTS010000008.1, from coordinate 15,065 downwards.
AGTGATGAAAAATTAGAACTTAAAAATTCATTAAAATTACCAATATTTTTAATAAATAAAAAAGAATATTTAAAACGCCTCACATTAATTGTTGAAAAAAATATTATTAAAAAAGTATTTTACCCTATAAATGAGTTAGATAAGCATATAGATGATGTTTTGAAATGGTTAAAAATAAATTAAGCTTTTTGATTACTTTAATAATTTTTTGCCTTTTTGCATTACTAGTTAATGCAAATCCTAATTTAGATCAGTGGATGGAGTCAGAGAAAACATATAAAGATCTTATTGATGAGGGCTTTGAGGTAAAAAGCTATGCAATAAATAATATTGAAACAGTAAATGGCTTATACATCATTTTATTTGTTACTGTTTTGCAAAAAGATAAAGAAATTTATGAATGTCAAGAATATCAAACAATAGATAAAACAATTGAAACATTTGATATGCAACTTATCTGTAAAGAATTAGTTCAGCCATATGAAAGAGGTTTGGGAACTTAATTTTTATAATATTCCAAAAAGAACCACTGCAGAGCTATGAGTGTAAGTCCATTTATAATTTGTTTATTTTTTAACATTTTTCTTACATGATCGACTTTAAAAGCTTTTACTAAAATATCTTCATTTTCACTTTTCAATCCCATGATTCTTTTACCTTTAAATGAATTTACTTCGCCTAAAAATAAATGATAATATGACTCTGATGATCCTGGAGCAGGAAAATAACTTTGGATTGTTTTAATTTTATTTACTTCACATCCAGTTTCCTCTAAGCACTCCCGTTTTGCTGTTTCTTCAGGTTTTTCATTGTTATCAATTATTCCAGCAACAATTTCATAAAGATAGTCATCATCATATCTGGATATAACACCGGCTCTGAACTGTTTAATTAAGATAATTTCTTTTTTTATAGGATCATATGGTAGTAAAGTAGAAACATGAGCACCGCTAAAGATCTCTCTTTCCACTTCATTAGTCCAATTACCATCATGTTTTTGATGAATGAATTGATATTTATTTAAATTAAAGAAACCTGAATATAAATTTTTTTTATTAATTATTTTGTATTTTGGCTTCATTGATTTGATAAAATTAAATTAGTGTATATATTTAAAATATGATTCAAAAAGCTTTATTTGGTGCAGGTTGTTTTTGGGGCGTAGAGGAACATTTTCGCAAAATAAATGGTGTAACTGAGACGTTAGTGGGTTACTCAGGAGGCAATACAGAGAATCCCACTTATGAAAGTGTGTGCTATGATAATACCGATCATGCTGAGGTTTTGCTTGTAAATTTTGATGAAGAAAAAATTTCATATGAAGATTTAATTCAAGAATTTTGGAAATGTCATGACCCTACTACTTTAAATAGACAAGGACCTGATTTTGGTAAACAATATCGTTCAGTAATTTATTATTATAATGACGAACAAAAAAATATTGCTTTAAAATCAAGAGAAAATAATCAAGAAAATTTTGACAATAGAATTGTAACTGAAATAACTAAAGTTGATACTTTTTATAAAGCTGAAGATTATCATCAAAAATATATTAAAAAAAGAGAATTGATTGAGTAAAATATTACAATTATTTTTTAAAAGAATTCAAAAAATATTTTTACAAAATTACTTAAATAATTAATAAAAAATGGTTAATGACTTTTTTATTGCATTTTTATCAAGTTGGTTCATACTATTATTCTTTTGGACTACAATTATATTATTTGTCTATTTTCGAAACCCACCTAATTCTAGATTGAGCAAAAAGATTGTTATAAGATCATATCTTTTTTTTATACTACTATTGATATTGATTTACTTAATAAAATAGTCCGATTCGTTTTATTAATCAATTTGAGGTATTATAATATCTATATGTAGTAGTACATTTTGATTTTAATACTAACATATTGGGATATAAGGATTTTTTAAGATTTTTTGTTGAATACTTGATCTTTCAAACTTATAACCTACCTCGATATTAAAGAAGTTTCAAATTTTATTAAAGTATAGGGTTAAAGAATGTCAATTATTAAAAACTATTTTAAACAAAATAGAGTGACTCACACTTTTTCTAGCTGCCAGTGGCCAATTGGCGACCCGCAAGAAAAAGATTTCCATTTCTGTGAAGCTAATACCTTAACTGGTAAGCCTTACTGTAAAGATCATTGTGATGTTGCTTATATCGATGAAAAAGAGCTGAAAAAAGAAAAAGATGCTCAAAAAAATCGTCGAATTGCTGCTTAAGTTTTCTTTTTTTAAAATGGCTGTATTTTTTATGCAGCCATTTTCATTTTGTTGACAATATAAGTCAATTTCTTAAAATACTCCCCAATTATAAATATGTTTTACTCTGTTCTCAAAAAATTGAATTTTGATGGCAAACTTATAGTAATTGACCATAATAATAAAACTTATGAATTTGGTAATAGTACAAATAAAATAAATCTTAAAGTTAGATTAACTAACAAATCTATAGAAAAGAAATTATTTAGAAATCCTGCCCTTCACTTTGGTGAAGGTTACATGAATAAAGAAATAATCATTGAAGAAGGAACAATTGAAGAATTAATAGATATCGTTACATTATGTTATGATGACTTTGTTAAAAACAATTTTATTTTTAGAGTTTATGAAAATTTTTCAGGTTATTTTAAAGTTTTTCAACAATTAAATGAAACAATTAAGTCAAAAAGAAACGTAGCACATCATTACGATTTAAAAGAAGATTTATACAAACTATTTCTTGATCAAGATATGCAATATTCATGTGCATATTTTCACAATGAAAATATAAGTTTAGACCAAGCACAAATTGATAAGAAAAATCATATAATTAATAAACTTAAAATTAATAAAAATATGGATGTGCTAGATATTGGATGTGGTTGGGGAGGTATGGCCTTGGAAATTGCTAAACAAACTGGAGCAAAAGTTAAAGGTATTACACTATCAGAAAATCAATTTGCAACTGCTTCAAAAAGAGCGCAAGAAGAAGGTTTGACTGACCTAGTATCTTTTAAAATACAAGATTATAGAAATGAAGATAAAAAATATGATCGAATATTGTCTGTAGGCATGTTCGAACATGTTGGAATTAAATATTTCAAACCATATTTAAAGAAAACTTATGAATTATTAAAAGATAATGGCGTATTTCTTCTGCACACAATCGGTCAAAGAGGGATTCCTACAGCAACAAGTCCATGGATAAGAAAATATATTTTTCCTGGAGGATATATCCCGTCTCTATCAGATATTATTAATGAGACTCAGAAACTTAATATAAATATTACTGATATAGAGATATTGAGATTACATTATGCTCATACTTTAACACACTGGTATAGAAATGTTCAAAAAAATAAAAATGAAATAATTAAAATGTTTGATAGTCGTTTTTATAGAATGTGGGAATTTTATTTACTTGCTAGTAAATATTCTTTTGTAAACATGGGAAATGTAGTTTTTCAAATCCAAATTGCTAAAAATATTAACAATTTGCCTTTAACAAGAAATTATATGTATAATTGACATAATTTAGATATAAAATTAATATTAAACACTTATACTAAATTTATAAATTTTTATGCAACATAGTTTAAATCAATATTTGATAAGAGTAGTTGTTTTTCTAGCATTGGTTTTTGTAATTGTTGTACTGCTTTATCCAGTTTTGCAAGATGCCTTTCTATCAAATATATTTATTAACCTAATTATTCTATCAGCATTAGCGGTAGGTATATTTTTTAATTTATATAAATTAACAGTTTTAAATACTGATTATATTGCTTTAGCCAACTTTGAAATTAACAAATCTCCAAAATCATTTTTAAATAAAAATGGCATTTTACAAAATATATCATTAGATTTAAAACAAATAGATGGAAGATTTGTTTTTAAAAGTTCATCCATTAATAGATTAATAGAGAATACTGATATGTCTCTATCAAGTGTTAGAGAAACATCTAGATATTTAGTTGGTTTATTAGTTTTTTTAGGATTACTTGGAACTTTTTGGGGTCTTTTAAAAACTATAGGATCTGTAGGAAATGTAATAAGTGGCTTAGGTATTGATGATACAAATGTTGCTGGTTTTTTTAATTCTCTTAAAGATGGTTTGAATGCACCCTTACAAGGAATGAGTATAGCTTTTAGCAGTTCACTACTTGGTTTAGCTGGTTCTCTTATACTTGGATTTATAGATATTAACTTAGGTCAGGCTCAAAATAAATTTAGTTTATTTTTTGAAAAAATAATTAATAATAATTCAGTACCTGATTTAATTAATGGTAATTCTTCTAAAAACATCAATAATCAAGCAATACAAAAAATATACGATAACCTTGATAGTATTGTTTATTCTTTGAAACAGACTTCTGAAAATCAAAATGAAATAAATAATTATCTTAAACAATTGACTGAACAAATTAAAAGTACAAATAAAAATTCTGCTGATTTAGAAGAAAAATTATCAAATTTTTTATCTACTCAACTTAATACTCAAGCAAGTATTTTGCAAATTATAAGTAAAATTAATGAGAAGGGTATTTTAGATGACTCAACAAAAAAAATATTTGTTAATTTGAATAAAGGTATTCAAGAACTTATAGCTAAAAATAAAAAATAATAATGGCATCTCGGTCTTTAAGAAATAGACTTGGTGAATCAACTAATATTTGGCCTGGATTTGTAGATGTTTTAGCAACTTTATTAATTGTTATTATTTTTGTACTTATGGTTTTTACTGTTTCTCAGATATATTTGAGTGATGCCATTTCAGGCAGGGATAAAGCATTACAAGAATTAAGATTACAAATAACAGAACTTTCTAAACTCTTACAATCAGAAGTAACTGAAAAAAAAGAAGTTCTTAAAAGTTTATCAGATACAGAGTCACAGCTAAGTGGAGTTAAAAAAGATTTGCAACAACAACAACTTCTTTCTGAAGAATTGCAGACTGATGTTGCAAAGAAAAGTAGTGAAATATTTGTTCAAGAACAAAATATTATTGCTCTTTCTAATCAAATTTCTCAACTTTTGAGTGAATTAAGAATTGTTGCAAAAGCTTTAGAAGTCTATGAAGGTATAGATAATGCTATTTTAAATACAGACGGCTTAGGTGAAAAAATAAATAAAGCTTTAGCTACTCGTATCGATCAGTTGAAGACTCTAAATTCTAAATTAGATGAAACAAATCAAAAACTTTCTATTAGTGAGACTAATCTTAATAAAAATATTAATGAATTAAATTCAGTAAATGAAAAATTAGCATCAAATGAAAAAATATTAGAAAATAAAATAGCAGAATTAAAGATAAAAAATGATAATTTATTAGCTATTAATGAAAGTTTAGGTATTGAAGATGGAGGAATTATTGAACAACTTAATGCTATAAAAGTTAAGAATCAAAAACTTGAAAAATTAAATCAAGATTTACTAATTTCACAGCAAGAAACTAAAGATACTTTAAGTCTTTTGGAAAAAACAAATTTAGATTTAGTATTGAGAGATGAAGAGTTACAAAATCAGATAAACCAATATCAGGAACTTACGAATGATTTATTAGAGATAAATGATAGCCTTGGTCTTAAGGACGCAACACTTCAAGAGCAATTAGAAGCTATAAGATTTAAAAATCAAGAGCTAGCAAGACTTAATCAAAATTTAATTAATAAAGATAATACTATCTTTGATTTAAGAGGCAAAATAATTGAGTTAAATAATGTTTTGTCAATTTCTGATGATAAAAGAATAGAGCAAGAGTTAGAAATAGCACTATTGAAAAGAAATATTGAAAATGTTGAGGATGATCGAGCTAAAGAAAATGAAATTTCACGCATTAAAGTTGAGCAAATGCAAGTTGAGGCATCTCAAACTTTTGAGCAAATTTCAATTTTATCAAATGAAATTGAAAATTTAAAAAATGAAATATTAATTTTGAATAGGGCTTTAGAAGCCAGTGAAATAGAAACTGCATCCAAAAATTTAGAAATTGAAATTTTGGGTGAAAGATTAAATAAAGCATTAACTTCTGAGATATTTGAATTACAAAAATATCGATCTGAATTTTTTGGCAAATTACAGTCTTTATTGGGTGATAGAGATGATATTAAAGTCGTAGGTGATAGATTTATTTTTGAATCAGAATTATTATTTGACTCTGCTTCAGCAAATCTGCAAGAAAATGGAAAGGCTAAATTAAAAGAAATTGCAATTACGTTAATGGAAACTACAAATGAAATACCAACAGGTATTGATTGGATAATTCAAGTAGAGGGACATACTGATAAAAGACCTATTAATACGCAACAATTCCCATCTAACTGGGAGTTATCTACTGCTAGAGCAAATTCTGTTTTAAAATTATTGCTTGAAATTGGTTTCGCACCAAAAAGACTTGCAGCAGCAGGCTATGGAGAATTTTATCCTATAAGTGATGGGGAAAGCAAAGAAGATTACCAACAAAATAGAAGAATTGAATTAAAATTAACTTCCAGATAGGTGCCTTAAATTTAACATAAAGTTTTCTTATTCTAATAAAAATGAGATTACTTGTCTTTATAATATTTGCCATGCTATCACATAACGCTTACGCTGGATGTGATGATCAACCATCTAATGAAGTTGATTGGACAAATTGCAATTTTGTTGAAAATCTTGATTTGATTGGTGTAGGTTTAGCTAATGCAAAGATGTCAGGTGTCAATCTATCTTTAGCTAATTTAGAAAAATCTCAGTTAAATAACTCTGATCTTTCTGTTGGAAATTTTATATTTGCCAATTTCAGTAATTCAAATTTATATGCTTCTAATTTGCAAGGTGCTAATTGTAATAATGCAAATTTTGAAAATGCTAATTTAGCAAAGGTTAATTTTGAAGGAGCAAATCTTTTTACATCATCATTTAAGGGTGCTAATCTATATGAAGCAAATCTATTAGGAGCAAATATTTCAGGAGCAATTTTTGATGAAGCTAATCTTTCAAGTGCAATTTGGGTTGATGGAAAAAAATGTGCTTTAGGCTCAATTGGAACCTGTAATTAAATTTGACTATTATAATATTTTTTTAAATATCTAATTTACTTTTTAATGAATTTAATGCAGACACTAGATTTATTATGGGCAATAATAATTATTTTTATGCATTTGTAGTTGTTTTTTTAGCTGGTTTATTATGGAGTTTTGGAGCAGTAGTTGTTCGTTATATGCACGATGCTAATTATTATGTTTTCCAATATTTATTTTATAGAGGTATTTCAATCGCAATAATATTAATTGGATATTTATTTATAAAAGAAGGATTTAAATTTTATAAAAATTTTTTTAATATTGGTTTATCTGGAATTTTAGGAGGTTTATTTCTTGCTACAGCATTCACTGGTTTTATTTATTCAATTACTATAACTACTGCTGCAGTTACCCTTTTTATGCTAGCTGCAATGCCATTTATTGCAGCCATTGTTGGATATTTTTTTCTAGGCGAATTACTCTCAAAATCAACGCTAATATCAATGATTTTAGCTTTTATAGGTGTTATTATTATGATTGTTAATGACAGTATGCTCGGTACTGCTTTAGGAGCATTGATAGGCTTTGTATCAGCTAGCGGTTTTGCTTTATATACTGTTACTTTGCGTTGGAAACCTCAAACACCAAAATTTACTACAGTTATTCTTGCAGGATTATTTTGCGCAACATTTTCTTTATTTATGTTAGATTTTTCTTTTGAAACTTTTGAGCAAATGCCAATTAAAAATTCTTATTTAAGTTTATTGCATGGCTTAATAGTTGCAAGTGGATTGATACTATACAGTTTAGGTGCAAAATATTTGCCTGCAGCTGAATTAGCTTTATTATCATTAATGGAAGTTGTTGGAGGTGTTTTGTGGGTCTGGATACCAATTTTTGGAATTAATGAACAACCAACATTGACTGTAATTTTAGGAGGAATTATTATTACTTTAGCAGTCTGTTACCATGGGTTAAGTAGCAAAATCAAAAGGCATCCTATAACGCAATAATGATTTATATTTATTAAAAATTTATTCCATTAAAGTTGATACCAAATGCAATCTGTCAATTTCTCCACCATTAAAAAAATTATGGTATTTTGTATTATCAGTTATATAAACTGAACCATCAGCAGGCATATGGAAACTTTCATCTTCTATAACCATTCTACAGCCAGGGTTAGTAATTATGGGTATATGAATTCTTCTCTCGGGATCTCTGTGCCAACTCAAACATGATCTAGGAGGTTTCATTAAAAATCTCATTCTTCCTATTTTCCATTCTGCACTTATTGTATTATGTACCTCTTCAATATAAGTTCCCCTAAAAGGTTTACACACTTCAGAATATTCTTCTTCATCAATAAAATCTAATCGCTCCTCTTCTTCCCAGTTTGAAGAGGGAAAAGTCCAGTATTTGCCTCTTATGTTTCCACCACTTATTGATTTAGGATCATTCGGTTTTTGGTTTACACATATTGCATTAAAATCATATAAGCTTGGATCATCTTTTGACCAATTTTTTATTTGATAAAATATAGTTAAAAATTCTGCTTTGACTTTTTCTATATTAAAGTTGAATTTATCATATTTTTCTAAGTATTTAGATTTTTTGACAAATTTTAGAGGTTTACCCTGATCAGACTCACTTGTAGTTTTTGTATTCATAACTATTTATATATCACTGATTGAGGCAAAAAGTCATGTGTTTATAATACCATTTTAATTGCTTTTTAGTCGCACTCTTATATTTGTTTTCTAATGAATTTATTAAGTAAAGTAAGAATTTTATCTAGGAAAAGTGATTTAGCTATTATTCAATCAATGCAAGTAGGAAATGCCTTACAAAAAAAATTTCCTAATCTTTCAATAGAATACATGACTAAATCTACAGCCGGAGATAAAGATCTTAAAACCCCTCTTTCTGAAATGCCTAATCCAGGAGTTTTTACTGATGATTTACGAAAGGAATTAATAAAAAATAATTGTGATATAGTAGTTCATTCTTGGAAAGATCTACCACTTGATTTGGGAAAGTCTACAATTATAGCAGGAACTTTAAATAGAGAAGATCAAAGAGATATAATATTTGTTAATAAAAAAAATCTCAATAAAATAAAAGTTTCTAAATCAATAAGTATTTTATCTTCATCACCTAGAAGAATATACAATTTAAAAAGTTTTATACCCAAATATTTTCCCTTTCAATTAGAAAATATTAATTTTGAAAACATTAGAGGCAATATTCCAACTCGTTTTAAAAAATTCTTAGAAAACGATTTAGACTCAATTGTAATTGCAAAAGCAGCCATAGACAGGTTGATTTCAAATCCTTTTCCAGAATTTATAAATTTATCAAATCAAATTAAAAATTATATTGATAAGTGCATTTGGATGATTACCCCTTTATCTTTAAACCCCACATCCCCCGGTCAAGGATCCCTAGGAATAGAAATAAATAAAGAAAATACAAAATTAAGTAATGCAATTTCTAATATTTCAGAATCAAAAGATATTAAATTTGTTAATATGGAAAGAAAAATTTTAAAAAATTATGGGGGTGGTTGTCATCAAAAAATAGGAGTTAGTTTTTTTGAAACTAATAATGGAATAATACATTCAGAAAAAGGTGAAACGGAAGAAGGAAAAAAATTTTATGAATGGAAAATTCATCAACATAGAAAAATAAATGCTAAAAAAATAGATCCTAAATATATTTTCCCATTTAATATTAAAGATTATAGTTTTTTTGATAGAATAGAGATAAAAGAAAATATTAATAAAATTTCTAAAATAAATGATCATTGTATTTGGATTTCAAGAAAATCATCTTTGCCTAAGGGAATAAATATTCTTAAAAATAATATTATATGGACTAGTGGTCTTAAAACCTGGAAAGCTCTTGCTGATAGAGGATTATGGGTAAATGGATGTGCTGATGGCTTAGGAGAAGATTTGGATCCTAATATTTCCTCTTTAATTTCTCTTCCATGGATTAAATTAACTCATGATACTGCCCCAAATAGTAAAATTAAAAAAATACTTAAAACATATAAATTGCTTGAAAAAACTAATTCCTTTGATTTTAAGGAAAAAAAGTATTTTTTTTGGATGAGCTCATCCGCTTTTAATTTAGCAGTAAAGAATAATCCTATTATTTTAGACGCATATCATGCATGTGGACCAGGTAATACCTATAAAGAAATAAAAAAAGTGATAAAAGACCCAACCAAATTATATGTATATCTATCATATGAGGATTGGAAAAAGGAAATAACTAATGAATAAAATGTTAATGAGATTAAAGAGCAATAATATTTTGCGTAATATGTGCGTAGAAACTACCTTTTTAAAAGATCAAATTATACAACCAATTTTTATTAGTAATCAGGTAGATGTAAAAAAAGAAATTCCTGGCATACCTAGTAACTATGTTATGAATTTAAATGATTCAATTAAACAAATAGAAAGTGATTTAGAAAATCAACAAAGGAATTTTTTAATTTTTATGATTCCATCACATAAAAGCGAATTTGATTTTAATTTAGAATTTCAGCAAAAAGTTATATTAAAAATAAAAGAAACATTCAAAAATGAAATATTTTTATGGGCAGATGTTTGTCTTTGTTCAATGACTACACATGGTCATTGTTGTATATTTGATAATAACAAAAATATAGATTTAAATAAAAGTTTATCTAGTCTTTCTGAAGTAGCTCTAAGTTATAGCCAAGCAGGAGTTGATGGAATCGCTCCTAGTGACATGATGGATGGAAGAACAAGTTCTATAAGAAAAATTTTAGATGATAGTAGTTTTCACCTATTACCAATTATGAGCTACAGCACTAAGTTCGCTAGTAATTTTTATGGACCTTTTAGACATGCGGCTGATTCAAGCCCAACATTTGGTGATAGAAAACAATATCAACTAGATTATAGAAATAAAAATGAAGCAATTAGAGCGTCTGTTAGATGTTTCGAAGAAGGTGCTGATTTGTTGATGGTTAAACCAGGTCAGGGATCAATAGATCTTATAGAAACTATAAAAAATAAAACTGGATTAATGGTAGGGGCTTATCAAGTTAGTGGAGAATATGCTGGAATAGCGTTAGCTGCAGAAAAAAATCTTTTAAATTTAAACGATGCACTATTAGAAAGTTGGCACGTAATGAAAAGAGCAGGGGCTCAATTTATTATATCTTATGGCGCAAGAAAATCTAAAGAATTAGGAATACGTGAGTAATCATCAATTTAAAAATGCCTTAAATAGAGTTAATCAATCTATTCCACCGATTTGGTTTATGCGTCAAGCAGGAAGATATCATTCACATTATCAAAATTTAAAAAAAAAATATAGTTTTGAGCAATTATGTAAAACACCAGAATTAGCAGCTGAAGTTGCATGTGGTCCAATACAAGAATTTGATTATGACATAGCAATTCTGTTTAGTGATATTTTATTTTTGTTAGAAGGTCTCGGTCTTGAATTGACATTTGATCCTAAACCCAGATTTGGTTCTCTTATTAATTCAAAAAATTTTAAAGATTTTAGCAATATCGATAAAGCGATAGAACATATGCAATTCCAATCAGAAGCAATAAAGTTAACTAGAGAAAAACTAGCAGATAACAAAAGTTTAATAGGTTTTGTTGGTGGACCATGGACTTTACTATGCTATGCTTTTGGTAAAGATCAAGTTAATTCAATAGATGCAAATAATCAATTAGAATTTCTGTCTAATACTGTTGTCCCTCTTTTAAAAAAAAATATTAAGTTACAACTTGATGCTGGTGCAGAAATAGTAATGGTACTTGATAGTCAATTAAAAGATTTAAATTCAAAAGATTTCAAAGATATTTATATTAATTTTTTAAATGATATAGCATCTACTTACCCAATGAAAATTGGATATTACTCGAAAGGTAAAAATGAAATAGATTTATACAATTGTTTTAAAATACCATTTGCTGGATTTGGTTATGATCATTCAATAAATTTGTCTAATATATTTAATAATCAAAATACAGGATTTGTGCAGGGTAACTTTAACGAAGAATTAATGTTATTAGATACGGATATATTTCTTAAAAAACTAAAAGATTATATTAATCATATGAAATCCATTGAAAATCGCAATGGATGGATCTGTGGACTTGGGCATGGTATTAATAAAGATACACCTGAAAAAAATGTTCATTTATTTATAGAAACTATAAGAAAAGAATTTTGCTAATTAGGTATGGTTAAATATATTGGTGAAAAAGATTATGAGCACGGAAGTAAAGAAAAAACTGGTGTGCTTATAACAAACCTAGGTACACCAGATGCTCCAGAAAGGAGAGAATTAAAAGTTTATCTTAACCAATTCTTATCAGATCCTAGGGTAATTGAACTTCCTAAATTTTTATGGCAAGCTATATTAAAGTTAGTAATTTTACAAATAAGACCATCAAAATCTGCAAAATCTTATAAAAAAATTTGGACTAATAACGGCTCACCACTATTGGATATTTCAAAAAGACAACTAGTTAAAATAAAATCAGCTTTCTCAAATTCTAATAAAAATATGGTTTTTGAACTAGGGATGAGATATGGAAATCCATCAATACAAGATGCATTAAACAAATTTCAAAAAAAACAAGTACGTAGATTATTAGTTTTACCAATGTATCCTCAATATTGTGCTGCTACTACAGGTAGTACATTTGATGAAGTGACAAATGTTTTACAAAAGTGGCGCTGGATTCCAGAAATGCGTTTTATTAACCAATATTTTGAAGAAAAAAATTATATTGAAGCACTTTCGAATTCTATAAAATCATTTTGGAAAAAATATCCAAAACCTCAGAAGATTATTTTTAGTTATCATGGCATACCTAAAAGATATTTAACTAATGGTGATCCGTATCATTGTTTTTGCCTTAAAACTACAAGACTTGTAAAAGAACAGATGAAATTATCAGATAATGAAATTATGACAACATTCCAAAGTAGATTTGGACGTGAAGAATGGCTTAAGCCATATACAAGCGAAACATTAAAAGAATTACCAAAACAAGGAATTAAAAATATCCATATAATTTCTCCAGGTTTTAGTAGTGATTGTCTTGAGACACTTGAGGAACTTGAAGAAGAAAATAAAGAATATTTTATGGAATCTGGGGGAGAGTCCTACAAGTACATACCCTGCCTAAATGATAACGAAGATCATATTGATGTTTTTATTAATCTGATTAGAAAGCATACGCAAGGTTGGCCATTATGATCAATGATCCAAAATTCATTACCGCTAAAGATTGGTTTGAAAAACTGAGAGATGACTTAATTGAAACTATTGAAACAATTGATGAAAATAAATTTGAAATCACTAACTGGAGTCATAAAGGTGACGGTGGCGGTAAGATGAGTAAAATTAAGGGCAAAGTTATTGAAAAAGGTGGTGTAAATATTTCTACAGTAGGAGGCACCTTTAATGAGACTATGAGAGAGTCAGTTCCTGGGGCTAAAGAAAATCCAAATTATAATGCAACAGGTATTAGTGTTGTTTTACATCCTATTTCTCCAAAAATTCCTTCAATGCATTTTAATACAAGATTTATAATGACAAGTCAGGAATGGTTTGGTGGAGGCATGGATGTTACTCCTTGTTTAATTTTTAATTCTGAAGAAAAATATCATGATGGTTTAGAGAATTTATGTAATAAATTTGATAAAGGATATTATCCTAAATTTAAAAAATGGTGTGATGATTATTTTTATCTTAAACACAGAAATGAACCAAGAGGAATAGGAGGCATCTTCTTTGATTATCTTCATACAGGTGATTGGGGTAAAGATTTTGAATTTGTGCAAGAGGTGGGAAATTATTTTCATAAATTTATTGAAAATACAATAATTTCTTTAAAAGATGAAAAATGGAGTGAAGAAGAAAAAAATAAACAACTCCATAAACGTAGTCGTTATGCAGAATTTAATCTATTATATGACAGAGGAACAAAATTTGGTTTAGAAACAGGTGGCAATGTAGAAGCTATTTTAATGTCAATGCCACCAATAGCCAAATGGGAATAAAAAATGTTATTTAATACAATTAAAGTAATTCACATATTTAGTATAATTGCCTGGATGGTTGGCCTTTTATATCTTCCACGTTTATTTGTTAATCATGCTAACCAAAACATAACAAAAGAAACATCTGAAACATTCAAATTGATGGAAAGAAAATTGTATAGAATAATAATGTTTCCTTCTTTTATTGTAACTTGGATATCAGGTCTATCAATGACACATTATGTAGGTCTTGATACTTGGTTATTACTAAAAATTTTATTTGTAATTTTATTATCAGTATACCATTTTTTTTGTTTAAAATGTATTAACGACTTTAAAAATGATAAAAACAAATTTTCAGTTAAATTTTTTAAAATTACAAATGAAGTTCCATCAGTAATATTAATATTTATAATTATTCTAGTTGTATTTCAGCCTTTTTAAAAATTAAGACTTTATAGTTTTAATAGGTTGTTTTCTATTTGGATTACAAGTTTTACATATCTCACATTTAAGCCCATAACAACTTCTAGCCTGACAGTACTCTCTTCCATAAAAAATGATTTGAAGATGTAATTTATTCCAAGATTTTTTTGGAAAAAGATTTTTTAAATCTTTTTCAGTCTGAACAACATTTTTACCATTAGTTAACCCCCAACGTTGAGCCAGTCTATGAATATGAGTATCTACTGGAAATGCTGGATGACCAAATCCTTGAGACATAACTACACTTGCAGTTTTATGACCTACTCCTGGTAATTTTTCTAATTCTTCAAAACTTTCTGGCACCTTACCTTTAAATTTTTTTACAAGTATTCTTGATAATTCAAAAATCGCCTTGGATTTTTGTGGAGCTAATCCACAAGGTCTAATAATTTTATAAATAGTATTTTTTCAATGTTATGTGTACCGTGGTCACCCCACCAACTTTTATTTTTTTTAAAATGTGTTCTTACATCTTGCTCTCTCAAAGTAATTTTAAAAGGTCCTGTACCATTTGCA
>CACKTS010000007.1 GCA_902603095.1 uncultured Alphaproteobacteria bacterium | reverse complement strand
AATTTATTACAGATGGAAAAAAAAATGTATTACCAGGTAATGGTTTAATCAAAGGAGATGCTAGAGCATTTTCTCAAAAAACTAATACATTGATTGAACAAAACATGCGTCAACTTGTAAAAGGTATTTGTGATTCCTATGGAGTTTCCTATGAGGTTAAATATGAGACTACTTGTCCAATGACTGTTAATCAATCCAAACAAGCTGAATCAGCAACAAAAGCTGCAGTCAAATTATTAGGAGATGACAAATGTAATGGTGATATTGACCCAAGACCTTTTTCAGAGGACTTTTCAATAATGTCAGAAAAAATCCCAGGATGTTTTGTACTAATGGGAAATGGAATTTCAGGTTCACACGGAAGACCTTTACATTCAGCAGATTATGATTTTAATGATGAATTATTAGTTAAAGGTTCTTCATATTGGGTTGAACTAGCAGAGCAACAATTGAAATAATTATTATTTGTAATGATAATTAGAGATGTTTAAAAAAAATCTTGAAAAATTAAAAGCAAATCTTCAAAATAACAATATTGATCTTGCTATAATTACTGATGATGATTCTTTATATTATTTTACTGGATATTATGATTTCTTGCATATGTCTTTTGGACGACCAACAATTTTATTAGTCCCAAAAGATTCAGACACGGTATTGATTACACCCCTTATTGATGCACAACTAGTTAGTACAAATTGTCCTGTTGATAGAATTATCACATGGAATGATGGTGTTGAAAATGAATGGAGAGAGCATCTCCCAAAATATATTAAAAAAAATTTAAATGTAGGAATAGAAAAATTTAAGATCGGTTCTTTGGTATTGAATTATTTATCTTCTTTATTTGAAGAAAAATTAATTAAAAATATTACACCAATTTTAGACTCTATTAGAATGGTGAAAACTGAAGAGGAGCTAAAAATTGCCAAATCAGCTGGAAAAGTAGCAGAAGCAATGATGCATGCTGGAAAAGAAGCTATTGGTTACAATGTTCCCGAATATGAAGTAGCTTTAGCAACCTCTGCAGCAGGAACAAGAAAAGCTGCTGAAATATTAAAAAAAGAATTTGAAGAAAGTGATATGTCTCCTCTAATTCATTTTTTACAAATTATGGCTTCAGGTAAAGATTTACCAAAAACGCATCATCGAGCTTCAACGAAATTAATAAAAAATGGTGAACCTGTTTTTTTATGTTTTTGTGGGATGACAAATTTTCATAAATTTAAACTTGGTTTTGATAGAACATTTTGGTTAAAAGAAATTACTGATAAGTCACAAATTACAACCTATGAAACTGCTGTCCAATCTCAAACTGCAGCTTTAAGTGTTTTAGGTCCTGGTGTTAAAGCTGAAGATATTCATGCAGCTTATGCAGATGCTATTCAAAGTGCTGGTTATCCATATCCTACATTTAGATGTGGAAGAGCAACAGGTTTTAGTATGTTAGAAGAGCCTCAGTTGGTATTTGGAAATAAAACAATTTTAAAACCAGGAATGGTATTTGCTGTGGATGGATCTGCCAATGAAGAAAATTTTCGTGCTCAAGTTGGTGATAGTTTTATTATTACTGAAAATGGCTATGAACAAATTACAAATTTTTCAAAAAAAATTGAAGATTTAATAATCTAATGTCAATTATAGAGATTTATAATACTCATTGTTGTGGAGAAATCGGAGATGTAATTGTTTCGGGAGATATTAAATTAGAGGGTGAAACAATATTTGAACAATCAAAATATTTATTTGAAAATAAAACATTAAGAAACTTTGTATTAAATGAACCAAGAGGAGGGGTATTTAAACATTGTAACTTGATTGTACCACCAATGGATAATAAAGCTTCTGCAGGCTTTATAATTATGGAGCCTGAAGATAATCCACCAATGAGTGGCTCAAATAGCATTTGTGTTGCTACTGTATTATTAGAAAAAAACTTAATTAAGTCATCTGAACCTATTACTGAATTTATTCTTGAGGCTCCTGGAGGTTTAATTTCAATAAAAGCTCTAGTAAAAAATAATCTTACAAAGTCTGTAGAGATAGAAAATCTTCCATCTTTTGTAGATTTGTTAGATGTTAAACTTAAAACTCAAAATTTTGGAGAAATAATTGTTAGTACTGTTTTTGGAGGAGATTCTTTTATAATATGTAATGCAAAAGATTTTAAATTAACAATTGAGCCAAAGAATGCAAAAAAATTTGTAGATATATCAAAAGAAATTCTAAAAATTGCAAATAAAGAATTTGGGTTTTCTCACCCAACATTACCTTCATTAAATTATATTTCATTTTGTCAATTTATAGAACCTGTTAAAATGAATAGTTTAAAGCAAAAAGAAGGATGGAACACGGTTAATATTAGACCTGGTAAATTAGATAGATCACCTTGTGGAACTGGTACATCAGCCAGACTTGCGCTTATGAAAGAAAAAAATGAAATTGATGTTAATGAAATATTTATATCTAGATCAATAATTGGGTCAACTTTTGAGACAAAAATAAAAGAAGAATTTATTAGCAACGGTAAAAATATGATCAAACCTTTAATTGCAGGTTCTGCATTTATCACTGGCAAACAAGAACTTTATGTTTCAAAAAATGATCCTTTTCCAGAAGGATACAGACTTAATGATACATGGCCTGATTTTTAACTAAGATTATTCTGATAAAGAAATAATTTTATTTACTAATTCAGTATTAATACTTCGAGACCCAGTGTCTAAACGGTTTTTATGCCTTCTTTCCCCTGGGAGTCTAACACCTTCAAGAGATTTCATTTGTTCAAAAAATTTCTCAGCATGAACGTTCCAATTATTGCCTGCAATTAATTCAGGAGATAAAGCCATAATAAATTCACCGCCTCTTGCAGGACCTCCATCATTATTATCTGCTTCTTTTGCCTCAAAACTAAATAAGTCACCCACTAATCCAGCAGCTAATAACTCTATCATCATTGCAATAGCAGATCCCTTATAATCTCCAAAAGTTAATAAAACACCACCATTTGCAATTTCAGATGGGTTATCTGTTTTTTCTCCATCTTTATTTAAACCTGTACCGTAAGGAACTTTATGACCATCTCTAGCAGCTACTTGAACTTCACCCATTGCCATTGTTGAAGTGGCCATATCATAAACTACAGGAGTATTATTTTTTCTAGGCCATGCAAATGATATTGGATTTGTTCCAAACAGAGGTTTTTTTGCACCAGCAGGTGCAACACTTGGTTTATAGGCTGTACATGCAATTCCAATTAATTCATTTTCTGCTAAAGCTTCTGTCTCATGCCATAAAGCAGCAAAGTGGTGAGTGTTTGTGATTGTTAGAACACCGACACCATGTTTTTTTGTGACATCTACTAGTGC
The DNA here is from genome assembly GCA_902603095.1 of uncultured Alphaproteobacteria bacterium. GTDB lineage: Bacteria > Pseudomonadota > Alphaproteobacteria > HIMB59 > CACPNW01. The sequence continues at coordinate 49,007 of CACKTS010000007.1, read as the reverse complement.
AGGAATACCTACACCGATTGCTGTAGGTGCAAAACCATAATCACCTTCAACTCTTATTGCATTTTGCGTTAAAAATTTATTTTTGGGTCTTGCGTCTCCTTTTACTTTTTTACTTTTTAATGCTGCAATATATCCAGGAATCCTAAAAAGCCCATGTGACACACTCCCATCTCTTTCAGCGTTTGTTACAGTACTTGCTACAGCTTCTGAGTTAAGTGTATCGCAACCATTGAATTTGAGTGTTTTTATGGCTAAGTTATATATTTCTTCCAGAGATAGATCGGTAGTTGTCATAATATTCCTTTTATAATTGTGCGCTAAAGTGTCTATAATATAGCTCATTTACAACAAGGATTAAATGGCTAAAGATATATGTATATTTTAATTTGTTTCATAATCAGAAACTTTTTATTTTGGTCTAAAGATTTGAGGATATAGGAAAGTTATGACTCGTTTTAATGCATGGAATGTATTTAAAAATGGTTTTACTGGTCAAAAAAACTGGGATCGACAATGGCGCGATCCAGAACCAAAAAAAGAGTATGACATAATAATAATAGGTGGAGGTCTTCACGGTCTAGCTACTGCTTATTATCTAGCAAAAAATCATAATAAAAAAAATATAGCAGTTTTAGAGAAAGGGTGGATAGGTGGAGGAAATGCTGGACGTAATACAACTATAATACGTTCAAATTATATGATGCCTGGCAACCATGAATTTTATGAACATTCATTAAAACTTTGGGAAAATTTAAGTCACGATTTAAATTATAACGTGATGTTTAGTCAAAGAGCACATGTTTCATTATTTCATAGTCCAAGTGCAAAAGATGGGGCTGCTCGAAGATACAACATAATGCGCTTACATGGAACAGATGCCGAGTTATGGGACTTAGATACTTTAAAAAAAAATATTCCTCATTTGAACTATGATAATGCACGATTTCCTATTTTGGGTGCAGCTGTTCAAAGAAGAGCAGGTAATGCAAGACATGACTCAGCGGTATGGGGATATGCAAGAGCAGCTGATAGTTTAGGTGTAGATATTTTACAAAATTGTGAAGTCACTGGTGTTAAACGATCACAAAGTAATATTGAAAGTTTAGAAACTTCTAGAGGAACAATTAAAGCTAAGAAAGTTGGTTTTGCTGTTGCTGGGTATACTTCTGTTTTATGGCAAATGGCTGGGTTGGGAAATTTACCTATTGAATCCCACAAACTGCAGGCTTTTGTAACAGAGGCCGTTAAACCTCTTTTAGATCATGTAGTTGTCTACGGTGTAGGAGGTGCGCATTTTTATATTTCTCAATCTGATAAGGGTAGTATGGTTTTTGGTGGAGATTTAGATTGGTATAAGTCATATGCCCAAAGAGGAAATTTACCAATCGTGCAAGACTCTGCTGAGGCAGCTATGGCTATCATGCCTTGCTTGGGAAGAATTCGTCTTTTACGACACTGGGCTGGTGTTATGGATATGTCTATGGACGGATCTTTTTTCATATGTAAAACTCCTTTATCAAATTTATATCTTAATGCTGGATGGAATTATGGAGGCTTCAAAGCAAGCCCTGCCTCCGGTTGGTATTTTGCTGATTTAATTGCTAATGAGCAACCTCATAAACACGTTCAGAATCATAATTTAGAGAGATTTGAAAAAGGAATTAATATTGACGAGCGTGGCGCTGGTCCAGATCCAAAGTTGCACGGTTGATATGATTAGAATTAAATGTCCATATTGTGGTGAGAGAGATCATAGTGAATTTACTTACGGTGGTGATGCTTCTATAAAATATCCAGAACTTGATGCACCTGAATCAGAATGGACGAAGGCTATTTTTTTTCGTGAAAATATTAGAGGAATACAAAAAGAAACTTGGCATCACACTAATGGATGCAGGCTATGGCTAGAAGTAGAGAGGTCTACGATTACTCATGAAATTAAAAGTGTAAAAGTGTGTCATCCACAAATTGAAAAAATTACAAAAAGCAAGTTATGACATCTGTAAGAAAAGAAAAATACGGTAAAATAAATAGAGATAAGGTTCTAGGATTTACATGGGATAATAAAGAGTATTTTGGATATGAAGGAGACTCTCTAGCTTCTGCATTATTAGCAAATGATATTAAGATAGTTGGTAGAAGTTTTAAATATCATCGTCCACGTGGGGTCATGTCATGTGGAGTTGAGGAGTCAGGCGCTCTTGTAACTATTGGTTCAGGAAGCAAGACAGATCCAAATGTTCGTGCGACTACTCAAGAACTCTATTCTGGATTAAATGCAAAAGGACAAAATGCTTTTCCGAATGTAAATTTTGATTTTGGAGGTATTAATAATTATCTAAGTCGTTTTTTTGCAGCAGGTTTTTATTACAAAACATTTATGGGTTTACCTCCATTTGAATGGGGTAAGGGCACTGGAATCTGGATGGTTTTTGAAAAAATTATTCGAAAAGCAGCTGGGATGGGTAAAGCTTCAAGAGAGCCCGATCCAGATAGCTATGAACATGCCAATGATTTCTGTGATGTACTTGTTATTGGTTCTGGTCCGGCAGGTATTGCAGCTGCACAAGAATTAGTAAATAAGAATCTGGATGTTATTTTAATTGAACAGGACTCTTTACTAGGTGGTAATAATTTATCTAAAAAAGATTTTGATGCTAATCTTTTGCTTAGTAAGCTAAAAAGCAGTAGCGTGAGAGTCATGTCTCGAACCACAGCCTTTGGTATTTATGATAATACTGTAGTTGGGGCTTTAGAAAGAGTTACCGATCATCTACCCAATCCAGATGTGAAGTTACCACGTCAACGTTTTTGGACAATTAGAGCAAAGCATATAATTGTTGCAAGTGGTGCTTTAGAGCGACATGTAACTTTTAATAATAATGATGTTCCTGGCACAATGACAGTCAATGCTTCTAAGCATTACTTAAATAGATATGGTGTTCTAACTGGAAAAAATATTGTTATTACAACAAATAATGATTCTGTTTATCAAACAGCTATAGAATTACATCAAGCTGGTGCAAAAGTTACTGTTTTAGAATCGAGAAAAAAAATCAAACTTGATTTATCTAAAGAAATAGATCTGCATTTAAATTCTTTGCCCTTTAGTATTAACGGGAGCAAAAAAATTGATTCTATAGATGTTTGTAAAGCAACAGATCTATCATTTAAGAATACGATTATATGTGATCAAGTTTTAATGTCAGGAGGTTGGTCTCCAATTGTAAACCTTATCTCTCATAGAGGAATTAAACCAATTTGGAATCAGGAAAATCTATGTTTTATTCCTGGAGATATTAAAGAAAATATTTCAGTAGTAGGATCTGCAAAAGGTATTTGGAATGAAAAAGATTGTATTGAGTCTGGTCTAGTAGGAGCTAATGAAGCAATGAATACTTTAGGTATTCATAAAAAAGAAATTTCTTTTCCTTCAGTCGGAGGTTGGTCAAATTCAATAGAACCTCTCTTTGAAGTTAAATCAAATAAATTTCCATCCAAAAGTTTTGTGGACTTTCAACATGATGTAACTGCTGAAGATGTAAGATTAGCACACAGAGAAGGCTTTATTTCTGTTGAACACCTTAAAAGATACACAACTTTAGGCATGGCAAATGATCAAGGAAAAATGGGTAATATAATTGGTTTGTCATTAATGGCTGAACAGTTAGATAAAACGATACCAGAAGTAGGAACAACAGTTTTTCGACCACCTTACACTCCAGTACCGATAGGTGCTTTGACAGGTAGAAATGTTGGAAAACATTTCAGACCTTTAAGAGTAACTCCAATGCATCAATGGAATATTGATCACGGAGCAAAAATGATTGAAGTTGGTTTATACCAAAGACCTTGGTACTATCCTAAAAAAAATGAGACACTAAGTGACTCCTATATTAGAGAAACCAAAATTGTTAGGAAAACAGTTGGTATTTGTGATGTAACATCGCTGGGTAAAATTGCAATACAAGGACCTGATGCAACTGAATTTGTGAATCGTATTTACACAAACCCTTTTGCTAAACTTCCTTTAGGCAAGGCACGTTATGGAATTATGTTGCGAGATGACGGCATCGTAATGGATGACGGAACGTCATGGAGACTTGGAGAGAATGAATACTTTATGACTACATCAACTGCAGCAGCAGCAAAAGTTATGTCATGGCTAGAAGAATTACTTCAAACAAGATGGACAGATTTAAAAGTGAATGTAACTAGTGTTTCTGAACAATGGGCAGGTGCAGCAATTGCAGGACCTAAATCTAGAAACGTGTTGAATGAATGTGTTTTTGATCCAAGTGAAATTACAAACGAAAATTTGCCTTTCATGGGAGTTTTAGAAACTAAACTTAAGGAGGGCACACCTTGCAGAATTGTAAGAATAAGTTTTTCAGGTGAACTTGCTTATGAAATGTATATTGAGTCTGATTATGCTAATGGAATGATGGATATATTATGGGAAAGTGCCCAAAAATATGATGGATGTTTATATGGTCTAGAAGCATTAGGAGCATTAAGAGTTGAAAAAGGTCATGTCACTGGAGCGGAACTTGACGGAAGAGTAACAATTGATGATGCAGGATTAGGAAAAATGGCATCAACAAAAAAATCCTATATTGGAAGTGCGATGCGTAAAAGAGGAGTTCTAAATGCAGATGATAGAGAAATATTAGTTGGATTTTTTCCGATAAATGAAAAAGAAACTTTTAATGCTGGAACAATTGTTTGTGAAAAAGATAATATTAAAGGTCAAGGTGTAGGCCGTATTACATCAGTTACCCATTCACCAGAGTTAGGACATTGGATTGGTATTGGGTTTGTAAAAGGAGGTCTTGAAAAATGGAAAGGTATCACATTGATAGGTGCTGATCCTATACGAAATAAACAAATGCAGATAAAAGTTGTATCCCCTCATATGATTGATCCAGAAGGTAAGAGAATGTATGCTTAATAGAAACTCAGCAATTATAGAAAGTTATAATGTTGGAAAATATCCTTTTGAAGACAAAATTGAAATTATACTTTTTGAAAACCACAATCTTATCATTCAGCAAATTGCTGGATGGCCTGATGATATATCAAGCATAGAAAAGTTTTTTTCTGAACAATTAGGATCTCAAAAAAATATTGATTTTAATAGTGGAGAAATTCTAAAAAACAATTCACTGTGGAGAATGGAACCTTCTAAATGGTGGCTATTGGGCGGTACTATTAATTTACCAGAGAATTTAGGAACATCACTTGAGCTATCACACGCTTTTACTTCAATTTCGATTGAAGGTGAAAAAAGTGATATTTTTATTAATAGACACTTACCTCTTGATCTACGATTAGATAATTTTCCAATAAATTCATCAGCAAGTTCTGCAATTCATCATGTTAGTGTTAAACTCTTTAGGCTTAGTGAAAAAGAATTCAAACTTTTTATCCCTAGAGGTTTTGCTCTATCTATCTGGGAAATTTTACTTGAAACAGCTTCTCAATTTGGATACGAAATAAAAGACAGTTAAACTTATTAGACATTATTCTCTTTACATATTAAACAATTGTTTATGATTTTTCCTAAAGAAGAATATTTATCAAGATTATCGAAAGTTAAAAAAACAATGGATCAAAAAAATATGGATGTAATCATTCTAACTGATCCATCAAATATGCATTATCTAACAGGTTATGATGGCTGGTCTTTTTATGTCCCTCAGGGAATAATTGTGGCTTTAGAATTGAATGAACCTATATGGTTTGGAAGAAGACAAGATTCTAAAGGAGCCAAGGTAACAACTTATCTTAAAGATAAAAATATCATTTATTATCCTGAAGATCTAATTCAATCACCACCAACACATCCTTATGATTTTGTTTCATCTTTTATTCATGAAAATAATTGGGCAAATAAAAATATCGGCGTTGAAATGGATGCATATTATTACACTGCAGAAAATCATTATAGATTAACATCAACCCTTCCTAATGTTAATTTTAGTGACGCAACACTTTTAGTGAACTGGATAAGATTAATTAAGTCTGCAAATGAAATAACTTATATGAAGGAGGGCGCTAAACTTGTTGAAGCTGGAATGAAAACAGCATATGAAAATATCAAGCCTGGAGTTAAGCAGAGTTATGTTGCAGGAAAAATTCAAAATAGTCTAATTGGTGGAAATGAAGAAATAAATATAGGTGGAGAATATGCGGGTTTAACGACTATTTTAGCAAGTGGAATCTCTGCATCAGCTTCACATTTAACACCCAAAGATAATGTATTTAACAATAATGAGGGTACCATTATTGAGCTAGCGGGAGTTAAGAATCGATATCACTGTCCCTTATCTAGAACTGTTTATTGCGGGAAGCCGGACTCAACAACTTCAGATACAATGAAAATTACCAATGAAGGAGTAGAGAAAGCGATCTCTGTTACTAAACCAGGAAATACAGCTAATGATGTTGCAGTTGCCTTTTGGTCAGTCCTAGAAAAATATGGTATCGAAAAAGACTCGCGTCTTGGTTATGCTATTGGAGTTGGTTATCCGCCTGATTGGGGAGAGCATACCATGTCTATAAGAAAAAAAGATATGACAGTTTTGCATCCTAATGTAACTTTTCATATGATTGCAGGAATGTGGATGGATACTTGGGGTTTGGAAATAAGTGAATCAATTAACGTAACAGACAACGGTTGTGAGCTTTTATGTAATTTATCAAGAGAATTTCATCTTGTATAAATTTAATCATTAGCATCACCTCCACCAGCGCCCTTTTCTCTAGAAACTTCTGATTCAGGAACATAAGTTCTAAAAGCTAAATCTGAAATTTCATCCCAACTAGACTGATTTGGACTTAGTCCATTAGATAAATTTTTATTAAGGATATTATAATTTAAAGACTCTCCTTTATCGGATATCTGAAATTCTTTTCTAGATAAGCTTAAATGAAAATTTGGGCAGTAATTACTTTTTAAATCGTCATTAATACAAATCTCATTTATGCCTACAACTGCGTAAACTTTATTTTGATTAATAATTTTTGAAAAAATATTTTTCTTTATACCTCTGTACAAAAGTGGAATCAAAAAAAGAGGATCAGAGCAATTTAGTATTTCTATGCTTATTTCATTTTTTTTTAATGTGTGAAAATTCAATAAATCAATCAAACCTGGTCCAATCATGAGACTAGACCTTTTTTCTAAATTAATTTTATTAGTTAATTTAATATTTTCCAAAGTCCCATTAAAGTTACCGTCAATTTTTTTTTGTACATTAGAAAATAATTGGATTCCTTCTAAGTTAAATGCTTCTAACCAACTTATTATATATGCTGCATCCTCATCTGCGCCGTAAGGAAAACCAAGGCCTGAGAATGCTCGCTGAGCATTTGTATAGACTTCATAATAAGAGTAGCTCACAAATTAATTATAAGAACTCATTGTTGCAAAACCCCAGCTATCAACGTTTTGCTCGTTTAAATTTGAGAGAAAAGGAGCGCCTGAAAAAAAACTCACGCGAAGCCATCTATCTGATTTTGGATCATATCTATTTGCTCCAAAAAAAGATAATTTAAATCTTAGCATATTAATTGGCATTGTTTCTTTTGATAAAATATTATCTTGAACTTCTGCAAATGGATATTTTTCAAGAGATTGTATTCTTCTTATAATACCTCTGAATTGTGGATTTAGAACTAAATATTCAGCAACTGATAAATCAAAGTTTTCTCTTTGTATCATTGAATGAAGTTTTTGAACCATTTTTGCAACACCAAGATGTTGTTCCATTTCACTACCTTCTTCATTGTATCTTTCACCTAATCTTGGTTCAAGTTTTGCCGCCGAAATATACCAAAAAAGGTAATCGTTATTTTGATCATCAAAATCCACTGTTAATGCCCACTGGTAATCTTTTTCTATAATTGAATTTAATTCTTTTAAAGTTTGCAATTCATTAATTTTCATTTCCTCAACTTCAGACATATCTTCTGCTAATTCTTCAGAAATTTCAGGATAAATTTCTAGTAGCTGCACTTTGGCAATTTCCTGTGTATCATAATTACAATTATTGATAGTGAATTTTATTAGATCAATCCACTGTAAATCAGAAATACTTCCCTTTTGAAAATTTTTAATATGACTGATATATTTTTTTAAATCCTCAACCGTTTTTGAATTTTTTGTAATTTGGTATTCATCAAATGTTGTAACCTCTTTTAAGTAAAGAAGAGCCTTGTTAAGTAATTTGAAATAAGTAGTAAGTTTGTCTGAGTCTACATTTTTATTTATGATATTATTTAGAGACTTAGTATATTGGTTCATCCACTTATTAATTAATTTTGGATGTTTAATAATGAAAGGTGCCATACCTAAGCCTGTTGAATTACCTATCCCTAAATGCTGTTTAATTTTATTTTCAAGTTTAATTGCTTTAACAGGATTTTGTTTTTTTGCCACATGCTCAACTAACTCAACACTAAATTCTCTTATTATATAAACAGCAAGCATTTCTGCTCTAAATGGTTGGTTAAAGTCTGTAACTTCTTTTGTATTGGCAAAGTCAGATAATCCAAATTTCCCACTCCCATACACAGCCGTGGTTCTTAAAAGATAACCAACTTTATTTATTTCATTTATGTCAGGTTGTGTTCCATTAGATAAGCAATTGACGACATACTCGAATAAACGGACACTTTTATTTGCTCTACTTAAAATTAATTCTTTTGAAGAGTTGCGTCCAGATTCTTGCAGTGGAATATTTTTTCTTAATCTATTAAGTTCATGATCATCTAATTTGCCATTGATCAATGAATAGGCAGTATCCCATTTTTCTGCAATTACTCTATCGCTTCTATCAGCACTATCTAAGTGCTGTGAGAAACAAACTAATGAGTAAATATTATTATTTATTTTGATTTCGTATACCGCTGTTCCATAACCGTCGTTATCAAGCTCAAACTTTGATTTAGAAATTTTCCAATTATCGAATAACAATCTTCTAAGCATGCTTCTAGAAAAGCTCAGTCTAGAAGGATATCTAGATCCCATTTTATCTAAGGTCATAATATCTGAAGAATTGATACTTTGTTGCAACATATACAAATATATATAGTGAATTATCACTTTTTTCACTATTAGAAGTTAAATAATAATATGGATATGGATAATATACTCATAGATGGTCTTGAATATGTAAATTGGAATAGAGATTTATTTATTAAAGCTCACGCAGGAGGGTTAACAGCAATTCATGCGACTCTAGTATATTGGGAAGATACCAAAGAATCTCTTAAGAAAATAGATTATTGGGATAACCTAATTCAGTCAAATAGTGATATCATAATGCATGTTAAAAAATCTTCAGATATACTTGATGCAAAAAAAACAAATAAAATTGGTATAATTTATGGTTTTCAAAATTCAGCACCAATTGCAAATGATATTTTTTTAGTAGAGAAATTTTTTTCACGAGGTTTGCGTTTCATGCAACTAACATACAACAATCAAACATCTTTAGCGGGCGGTTGTTATGAAAAAAATGATTCTGGAGTATCACGATTTGGTGAAATGGTGATTGAAGAAATGAACCGATTAGGCATGATAGTGGATTTAAGTCATGCAGGAAGACAAACATGTTTAGATGCAATTAAATTTTCAAAAAAACCTGTGGCCATCTCTCATGCAAATCCAAATTTTTTTCATCAATCCATAAGAAATATAGATGATGATGTTTTAAAACAATTAGCAAATAAAAATGGTTTTATTGGCTTAAGTTTATATCCTTATCATTTAAAAAATCATGGAGACTGTAAGTTAGAAGATTTTTGTGACATGATTAAGCAGTTAGTTAATATGATAGGAGAAGATAATATTGGTATAGGATCTGATTTATGTGTTAATTGGCCCAATGATGTAGTTATGTGGATGCGTAATGGGAAATGGACAAAAAAAATTGATTACGGAGAGTCTAAGGATAAAAATGCAAATTGGCCAAAACCTGTATCATGGTATTCAAAACCAGAAGACTTATCTAATTTTTTAATGGGCATGATCTCAAAGGGTATCAATGAAAAAATTGCATATAAAATAGCTGGTAAAAACTGGCTTAATTTTATGAAGAATCATTTTTAAGTTTTCCTTGTTACAAAAGTTGAAGCTGCAAGACTAACTAAAACAATAGCAGTTCCTAATAATTGAATTGAAGTTAATTTTTCGTTAAGAATTAAAACAGCTCCAAATATTCCAGTTATTGGCTCTAAATATAAAAATAAAGCCGTATTAGTTTGCCCAATTCTAGGTATTGCAAGTAGTTGAAGAAACAAAGCAATTGCATAAGAACAAGAAGGAATTAATAAAATTAAAAATGCATTAAGATTGATATTTGTTTCTATGTTGTCAAATAAACTCAAAATAATAAAAAAAAATATTGTATTAAAAAAATTAATAAAAATATTTATTGGAATAGGAGAAATATTTTTTTTGGACATTGTTTGATTGGTAACAATCATAGTTGCGGCTCCTAATGAAGCAATCAAAGCAAAAATAACTCCTTGAATTTTTAAGTCTTCGGTAGATGGACTTAACGCAAGAAACAAACCAATAAAAGTTGTGAAAAATAAAAACTTAATAATATTTTTTATTTTTTCTTTAGTTATAAAAATAGATATTGATAAAACCAAAATTGGATAAGTACAAAATATAATTATTGTTAGACTAACATTAATGTAAGTAACTGAAATCAGAAGTCCTGTTGTTAACATTATAGAAGCCAAAGTGATCAGTAAAAAATCACTAATATTATTTTTATAGGTAGTTATTAAATTTTGTTGATTAGGTATCAGTGGTGAAACTATAATCAAAGCTACAATATAACGTAAAAAAATAGCAAGACCTACACCAGCCCCTAAGTTGTAAGCAGTTTTTGTAACAGGACCTATTATTCCAAAGAAAACCCCAGCAAGTAACGCAAATATAATCCCTAAAATATTCATAATTTGTAAATTTTTTTTTGACTATTTATCTTATGACAGGTATTCACTCTACAACAACTAAAAATTATTCAAATATATGAATTCAAATACAGATACATCTTTTGTTAAATTTGAGAAAATAGATAAAAGCTATGATGGCGAAATTTTGGTTGTTAAAAATCTTAATCTGGACATTGCAAAGGGCGAGTTTGTAACAATGCTTGGACCATCTGGATCTGGAAAAACTACAACGCTAATGATGTTGGCAGGATTTGAAACTCCAACAAATGGTGAGATTTTTTTAGCTGGTAACCCAATAAGTAAAATACCACCTTATGAAAGAGAAATAGGAATGGTGTTTCAAAATTATGCATTATTTCCTCATATGACAGTTCAAGAAAATTTATCTTTTCCACTTGAGGTAAGAAAAATTTCTAAAAGTGATACGAAAGAAAAAGTTCAAAAAGCTCTTGATATGGTTGAGCTTGGTGAATTTGGTACCCGTTTTCCCGCACAACTATCTGGAGGTCAACAACAAAGAGTTGCATTGGCAAGAGCACTTGTTTTTGAACCAAGGCTTGTTCTCATGGATGAACCTCTTGGAGCTTTAGATAAAAATCTTAGAGAACAGATGCAATATGAAATTAAACATATTCATGATAGAATTGGCATAACAGTAGTTTATGTTACTCATGATCAAAGTGAAGCTTTAACGATGTCTAATAGAATAGCAGTTTTTAATGATGGTGTCGTTCAGCAACTATCTACACCAGACATATTGTATGAGAAACCTGAAAATTCTTTTGTTGCTCAATTTATTGGTGAGAACAACAGAATGACAGGAACAATCAAAGATATGGATGATACTTATTGCAATGTTGAATTAGATAATGGAGCTGGAAATGTAAAAGCGCTAAAAGTAAATGTTGGCAATAGTGGAGAAAAAACTCAACTTTCTGTTAGACCGGAAAGAGTTTCACTTGGCTCAGAGGGCGACGGCACAAATATATTTACAGGTCAAGTTGAAGAATTAATTTATTTAGGTGATCACATTAGAGTAAGATTGGATGTGTGTGGAAATAATGAATTTATAGTTAAAGTTCCTAATGAAGGTTCATTTGATTATAAAGAAGGAGATTCTATTAAATTAAACTGGAATCCTGATGATATTAGAGCTTTAGATATCTAAGCTCAATAAAAACCAACATTTCTGCGGTTTTTTTCACTTTGTTTTAAATTTTGTACATGTTAATAGGAACTTATATAAGGACATATAATCTTAAGATTAATTAATTTAAAACAGGAGGAAACGTATGTCAAAATTACTTAAAGTTTTCTTGATAGCATCATTTGCTGTTGCTTCTTTTTCTGCTAAAGCAGTTACAGTTGCATCATGGGGTGGAGCTTATACAGAAAGTCAACAAAAAGCTTATGCTGATACTTGGTCTGATCCAAGTTCAGTTCAATTCGAAAACTACAATGGTGGTCTAGGTGAAGTTAGAGCACAAGTAGAAAGTGGAAACGTTACTTGGGATTTAGTAGACGTTCTTCCAAGTGATGCAATTACAGGTTGTGATGAAGGTTTATTTGAAGATATTACAAGTGAAATTTCATCAATGGGTATAGCTGGACCAGACGGTGAATCAATTGCTGAAGATATGGAAAACAACGGACTTGAGTATCACTCTGGTTGGGATTGTTGTGTTCCACAAATCTTCTGGACTTATGTTGTATTCTATGATCCGGACGCATTTCCAGGTGAGAAACCAGATAGCATGGCTGACTTTTTTGACGTGGAAAAATTTCCAGGCAAAAGAGGTATCCATACTTGGGCAACAGGTGTAATTGAAAAAGCAATGGTTGCAGATGGTGTTAAACCAACTGCGGTTCCAACAGTTTTAGCTAATCAAACTGGCGCAATAGACAGAGCTTTTGAAGTTATGGATAGAATTAAAGACCATGTTGTATTTTGGTCTTCAGGTTCAAAACCTCTAGAATTAGTTAGCAGTGGTGAAGTTGTAATGGCTATTGCTTATAATGGTCGTGTAGGTGCAGCTAACTTAGCTGAAGGTGAAAACTTTGAATATATTTGGGAAGGTCAAGTATTAGATCAAGAATATCTATGTTTAACTGCAGGTGCTCCTAATAGAGACGCTGCTTTAGATTTCATGATGCATGCATCTTCACCTGCGTCTCAAGCAGAGCAAGCTAAATATATTACTTATGGACCTATGAGAGCTTCTGGTATTCCAATCATTGAAAACAATGAGCCTTGGGGACCAGGAGGCGTTAATATTATGCCTCATATGCCTAACACTCCAGAGCGTTTAAAAGTTTCAATCGTAAGTGATCCACAATGGTGGTCTGATTATGGTGCAGAAATTAATGAACGTTATTCAGCATGGATGGGTAACTAAGCTTGATTAAGCTAAAATAATAATTTAATTAAAAGGCGAGTTTTTACTCGCCTTTTTAATTTGGGAGGTTAATATTTCTACTGCAGAATTACTTACTACTGATGGTGTTCCATTAAAGCAAAGTTTAAAAAAAGCTGAAAGAAAAAATAAAATTAGAGCCTTTTTATTAGTTTTTCCTCTACTTCTTTTTATAATTGTTACATTTGTAATGCCAATCGGGGATATGCTTTTAAGAAGTGTAGACGATGGTCAAATTAATACAGTTTTTCCTAGAACATTTGAAGAGTATAAAAAATGGGATAGGGAAAAAGATGAATTACCTCCTGAAATTGTTTACAGAACATTATTTGAAGAATTAGCAACTGGAGAGAAAATTCAAGTTGGCAGAGCTTTAACAAGAATGAATTATTCTAAATCAGGTTGGAAAAGTTTAATAAAAAAAACATCAAGAGAAATAAAAAAAATGACAAAAAAAGGTGAAATCCCTGAGTCATATAAAGATACTTTAATACAAATTAATAAAGATTGGGGTGACCCAACCTTTTGGTATTCAATGGCTCAAATGTTAAATACCAAAACTCCAATATATTATTGGAATGCTATTGATAGAACCTATGATCAAGATCAAAATGTTATAATGCAGGATGAAAAAAGAAGAATATATGTTCAGACATGGCTCAAGACATTAAAGGTCAGTGTCTATGTTACTTTCTTTTGTTTAATTTTAGGTTTTCCAGTTGCACATTTACTTGCTAACCTACCTCTTAGATACAGTAATCTTTTAATGATTTTTGTATTACTTCCTTTCTGGACTTCATTATTAGTTAGAACTACAGCATGGATTGTAATGCTTCAACAAAAGGGTGTAATTAATGGCGTGCTAGTTTGGCTTGGTATTTTAAGTGATGATGGTAGAATTCAGATGGTTTATAATGAAACAGGAACACTTATTGCTATGACACAAATATTATTACCATTTATGATACTCCCTTTATATAGTGTGATGAGAGTAATTCCTAAAAGTCATATGAGAGCAGCTCAAAACTTAGGAGCTAAGCCAGCTACAGCTTTTTTGAGAGTTTATTTACCTCAAACTATACCAGGTATGAGTGCTGGTGGTTTGTTAGTTTTTGTTTTAGCAATTGGATATTTTATCACACCTGAGTTAGTGGGTGGGAAAGATGGTAAGTTGATCGGCAGTTGGATTGCTTATCATCTTAAAACTACTTTAAATTGGGGGTTATGTGCAGCTTTAGGTGCAATCCTCTTGGGAGTTATGTTAATTTTTTATTGGCTTTACAATAAAATTGTTGGCATTGATAATATAAAACTAGGATAAATATGGCATTACCAACTTACGCTACACCAGTTCAAAGAACATATTATTATGCTTATCTATTTTTCTGTGGAGTAGTCTTTTTCTTTTTAGTTGCTCCTTTAATAGCTATCGTTCCAATATCTTTCAGCAAATCACCTTTTATGATTTTTACTGAAGGTATGTTAGCTTGGCCTCCCGAACCTGAAGCATGGTCATTAAGATGGTATAAGAATATGGTAGGTAATTGTAGTGCTGATGTTGTATCTTCTACGGTACCCTGTTCAACAAAATGGATGACAGGAACAGTAAATAGTTTCTTTATTGGAATAACGGCAACAGTTATTGCTACTGCTCTTGGTACTTTAGCTGCTTTAGGTCTTAGTAGACCCCATATGCCTTTCAAAGGAATAATAATGGCTATTCTTATATCACCAATGATTGTTCCTTTAATAATTACAGCAGCAGGGATGTTCTTTTTTTATGCTAGAGTAAATCTTGTTTACACGTTTACAGGTGTAATACTTGCGCATGTAGCTCTTGCAACTCCATTCGTAGTAATAACTGTGACAGCAACTTTAGTTGGTTTCGATATGAATATGGTAAAAGCAGCTCAAAGTTTAGGAGCAAAACCTACAAGAACTTTTTTTAAAGTAATCATGCCTTTAATTTTACCAGGAATAATTTCTGGTGCTTTGTTTGCATTTATTACTTCTTTTGATGAAGTTGTTATAGTTATGTTTATGGCAAGTTTAGATCAGCTCACAATACCAAAACAAATGTGGGCAGGTATTAGACAAGAAATCAGTCCAGTTATATTGTGCATGGCAACATGTTTAGTAGTATTATCAATTTTTTTATTGACTACCGTTGAGTTATTAAGAAGAAGATCAGAAAAACTTCGTGGAATAACTGCAAGATAGAATAATGCAAACAAAACCACAAGTTGCAGTGGTAGGGGCTGGTATAATTGGAATTTGTTCAGCTTTTTTTTTACAAAAATCTGGATTTAAAGTAACATTAATCGATAAAAACGAACCTGGTTCAATGACAAGTTCTGGACATGCTTGTACTTTTGCTGATTATGCATGTGTTCCAATTAATTCAACAAATTTATTTAAAGATATACCATCGATGCTTATGAGAAGTGATGGACCTTTATCAATTGATTTTTTTTATATGATAAAAAATCTTGATTGGGCATTAAAGTTTTTAAGGAATAGCTCAAGAAATAATGTTAATAAAATTTCGGAGTCTTTAGGTAGTATACTTAAATCAGCAAGCATAAGTTATGATGAGATATTTTCAGAAGTAGATGTTTCACAATACATCAAAAATGAGGAAGCAATATATTTATATAAAAATGAATTAGCATATTTAAAAGCAAAAAAAGCTAATGAAATTAGAAAAAAAAATGGTGTAAAAATTAAAATTTTATCACAAAATGATATCCTGAATATGGAACCCAATTTGGCTCCTGTTTTTCACAATGGTCAACTATTTGTAGGTTCTCGCCACACTACTAATCCATCAGCTGTTAGTAAAAAAATATTTGATTCTTTTATTAATAATGGAGGAATGTTTGTAAGAAAAAAAATTGAAAATATTATTCCAAGAGAAACTTCTGTTAGTTTGAATTATAATAATAATCATCATGTATTTGACAAAGTAGTGTTATGTGCTGGCTCGTGGTCAAATATTTTGACAAAAAAGTTTGGTGAAAGCTTCCCTCTAGGCACTGAAAGAGGGTATCATGTTATGTTTGATAACATTGATTTAATTAGTAGACCAATAGGTTGGTCACATAGTGGTTTTTATCTTGTACAATTGCAAGACGGTTTAAGAGCAGCGGGTACTGTTGAAATTGCAGGTTTGGAAAAACCTGCAAACATTAAAAGAACTAAAATGATTGAAGCTCAAGCTAGAAAAATATTACCTCAATTAAAAGAGGTTCAAAGTACCTGGTTAGGTTTTAGACCTACTCTACCAGATTCCATGCCTATAATAGGTGAGTCACAAATAAACAAAAATATAATTTATGGTTTTGGTCATCAACACATTGGATGGACTCTTGGAGCTGTAACAGGGAAAATTATTAATACTTTATGTTGTAATAGAAAACCTAATATTAATATTGAATCTTTTAGTCCTACCAGATTTAATTAGTCCAAACTTATACCAACATTTTTAATTTGAACATAAGCTTTAAGAGCATCAATTCCTTTTTCTCTACTATATCCAGACTGTTTATATCCTCCAAAAGGTGTGGCATGACTTCCTGTGAACCATTTATTAACATATACTTGTCCTGCTTCTAATTTACTTGCAGTCCATGAAGCTTTTTTTAAATCTTTTGTAAAGACACCAGCTCCTAATCCAAAATCTGTGTCATTAGCTATTTCTATAGCTTCATCTTGTTCTTCATATTCTAAAACAGATAAAACAGGTCCAAATATTTCTTCTCGAGCAACTGTCATATCTTGTTTTACATTATTTAATACTGTTGCTTCCATAAAATAACCATCACGCTCAACTCTTTTACCTCCGTGAACAGCTTCAGCTCCTTGTTGAATACCAGATCGTGCATAACCTTCAACTTTCTCAAGTTGTTTTTCTGATATTACTGGAGTTAGTCCTGAATCTTTTTCATAACCCGGACCTATTTTAAGTGATTTACTTAGATCTACTAATTTTTCTATTAACTCATTTTTTACAGATTTATGAACAACTAAACGTGACATTGCCGTACAAATTTGTCCAGCAACTCCAAATATACCATGTCTTGCACTTTCTATTACTTGATCTAGGTCTGCATCTGGATAAACAATACCAGCAGATTTTCCTCCTAGCTCAACAATAGCAGGTATTGCTTTATCAGCACAAGAATGAAGTATTTTTTTTCCTGTAGATACAGAGCCAGTAAAAACTACATGATTGACATCGGGATGTGATACTAAATAAGCACCTGCTTCATTTCCATATCCGCATATAATATTTATTAAACCATTTGGTACCCCAGCATTCTCTATAGCCTTTGCAAAAAATGTAGCTGATAAAGGTGTTAGTTCTGCAGTCTTTACTATTGTTGAGTTACCTGTTGCAAATGAGCATGCAAGAGACCTACCTACCATTGATAAAGGAAAATTCCAGGGCACAATATGTGCTGAGACACCAAAAGGTTCTAAAACTGTATAATCAAAAACTGTAGTTGATACAGGTATGGTTTTTCCTTCAAGTTTATCTGTTAAACCAGCATAATAATCAAACATATCTGCTACATCATTGAATTCCTTAATTGCAGAACCAAGCATTTTGCCATTTTCATAGCAAAGCATCTTACCACCTTCATCAGCTATTTTTCTTGTTTCGTCTGCAATACGGTGCATTAGCTTTGCTCTTTCAAGTAAAGGCATGTCAACTAGGAGTCTTGAATTAAAGGCTGTTTTTGCAGAAGATACTGCAAAGTCTACTTCGCTCTTTTTTGCACAAGAAATTTCTCCTATAATTTTACCTGTAGCTGGATCATCAACTTGAATAATATCTTTGGATTCACTTTCTAACCATTTGCCGTCAATATAATTTTTATAAAGTTTCATAATTCTTTGTTTGAAAATGTTTTGTTAATCTGTATTCTTTATCACAAAAAACATGCCAAATATAATTAAATATTACATAAAATTTATTGATTATGTCAGCTTAAAAACTGGTAGAGCTACTATGTATCTTGTGTTTGTAATGATGTTTATATTAATTTTATCATTTGTTACACGTAATATAATTAATATACCTTTAATATGGATAATTGAAATGGCACAGTTTGTCATGACTGGATATTATCTTTTGGGTGGAGGGTATTCTCTTTTATCTGATGATCATGTTAGAATGGATTTAATTTATAGTAGATTAAATGATAGGACTAAAGCTTTACTAGATACTCTTACAAGTGTTTTTCTAATTACCTACCTTGTAATATTGTTAATAGGAGCATACTCAAGCTTGCAATATACTATTCAAACTAATCAAAGGCTTTTTACTGCATGGGCTCCTTATGTTTGGCCAATAAAATCTGTTATGTTATTTGGTATTTTGCTAATGTTACTGCAATCAATTTCAATTTTTTTCAAAGATTTGGCAAAAACTTTTAATCTGGAGATTAAATGATAGCAGATTATGTAAGTTATGAAATGATAGCTATTACGATGTTTGCAACAATGTTGTTAATGTTGTTAACTGGCCAAAGAGTTTTTGGAGCTATTGGTTTTGTAGCAGCAATGGCAGCATTATTGTTATGGGGAGATGGTGCAGTGCAAATGCCTTACACAGCATCATGGAAATTATTTAAGTGGTACCCAATGCTGACTTTACCTCTATTTATTTATATGGGTTACATGATATCTGAATCAGGTATCGCAGATGACTTATATAAAATGTTCCATGTTTATTTTGGTGGCATAAAAGGAGGCTTAGCAATTGGCACAATGGGAATGATGGTTGCAATCTCTGCAATGAATGGTTTGAGTGTTGCAGGTATGGCTATCGGAGCAACCATTGCTCTGCCAGCAATGTTAAAACTAGGTTACGATAAAAGAATGATCACAGGCGTAGTCCAAGCAGGAAGTTCTCTTGGAATTTTAGTGCCTCCAAGTGTTGTTCTAGTTCTTTATGGGATGATTGCAAGACAACCAGTTAGTAAATTATGGTTAGCAGGCATTCTTCCAGGAATAATGATGGCGACATTATTTATTTTATATATTTATATAAGATGTAAACTTCAACCTGAATTAGGTCCAGCACTTCCAAAAGAAGAAAGACAAATTACAAGAGCTGAAAAATTTAAATTACTGCAAGCAGGATTAATACCTTTTGCAATTTTCTTTTCTATGACTGGTTTATTTTTAATGGGCATAGCAAGTTTAGTAGAGTGTTCAGCAGTAGGTGCTTTCGGCGCAACATTAGCTGCTCTATTAAAAGGAAAACTTACTTGGCTTGTTATTGAAAGCACTCTGAAAAAAACTTTAGGTGTATCTTGTATGTTTATGTGGATTATTCTAGCAGCTTTAAGTTTTGGAGCTGTTTTTGATGGTATTGGCGCTGTCAGAGCAATTGAAACTTTATTTATAGAAAGATGGAACCTTAGTCCTTGGGGTGTTTTAATAATGATGCAATTATCATATATTTTAATGGGTATGTTTTTAGATGATACAGCTATGCTTGTAATTGTAGCGCCTCTATATGTCCCACTGATTATAGCATTAGGTTTTGATCCTATTTGGTATGGTGTTTTATATACAATCACATGTCAAATTGCATATATGACACCTCCATTTGGTTATAATTTATTTTTAATGCGAGCAATGGCTCCAAAAGAAATTAATTTGATGGACATTTATAGATCTATTATTCCTTTTGTGCTTGTAATGTGTCTTGGGTTAGCGATAGTTATGATTTTCCCTGAAATAGCTACATGGCTCCCAGACTATGTATCCAGAAAATAGTAATAATTAATATAACTAATTTATTTTCTTGATTTATGTCTTTTTACATATCAAGATATTAGAATTATTTATTATTTAAAACTTTAGGAGGTAGTTAAATGAAAAATAAAAAAAATATCACTAAAAGACGTGAGTTTTTAAAAAAAGCGGGTTTAGTATCTGCAGGTGCCATAGGTGCTTCAACATTAGCAGCACCATATGCATACGCAGCAACAAATCCGATTAAGTGGAGACTTCAGACTTATTCTGGCGCTCCTTTAGGTGCACATGTTGTGCTTCCACAAATTGAAGCATTTAACAAAGCAGCTCATGGCGAGATGGAAATCGAACTTTATTACGCTGATCAATTAGTTCCAACCGATGAATTATTCAGAGCGATGCAAGCTGGTACTATTGATGCAGTGCAAAGTGATGATGCAACAATGGGTTCTCCAGTTGATATATCTGTATTTGGCGGATATTTTCCATTTGCAACTCGTTTCAGCTTAGATGTACCTGCAATGTTTAAGTATTATGGATTAGATAATATTTGGGCTGAGGCTTATGGTGAAGTAGATAATGTTACATGGCTTAGTACTAGTGCTTGGGATCCTTGTCATTTATTTACAGTTAATAAACCAGTTAGATCTTTAGCAGATATGAAAGGTTTAAGAGTTTTTGGTGTTCCAACAGCTGGACGTTTTATGGCTAAGTATGGTTTAATTCCAGTTATTGTTCCTTGGGATGATGTTGAAGTAGCAATGCAAACTGGTGAGCTTGATGGAGTATGTTGGTGTGGATTCACAGAAGCATATGAAGTTGGCTGGGCTGATATATGCAACTATGCTCTAACAAATTCAGTTACAGGCGCTTGGTTTGGTTCATATTTTGCTAATTCAAAGAGTTGGGGTAAACTCTCTCCAAAACTTCAAGAATTATTTAAAATGTCAATCGATCAATCACATTACTACAGACAAGTATGGTATTGGGGTGGAGAAGCAGATCTTCGTGTTAACGGTAAGAAGATGGAACTCACAAGCATACCTGCTAATGAGTGGAGCCAAGTTGTTAAAGATGCTTCAGGATTTTGGGATGAAGTTGCAAGTCAAAGTCCAAGAAGTGGTAAAGTTGTTGAAGCATTTAAGTTGTATGCTGCAACAATGGATAAAGCAGGCTATCCATATAGATAAATTGTTCAAACTCTGGCACATAGTGCCAGAGTTTTTTTTAAAAAAAAATTGTTGAATGTAAATTATGGTTTAGAAGTGATTCCGCCATCAACAATTAATTCTGTGCCGGTTATAAATTGACTCTCATCACTTAATAAAAATAAAATTGCATTTGCTACATCTTCAGGCTTACCTATTCTTTGAAGTGGAATTAATTTAGCTAGATTTTTTTTAGCATTTGGATTTTTTTTCCATCTTTTTTGCATAGGTGTTTCAATAGGACCAGGCAATATAATATTAGATCTTATATTAAATGATGCAAATTGTATTGCTATTGACTTAGATAGACGTATCATTGCTGCTTTTGATGCACCGTATGCATCTTGCGGTTTATTATCTCCAGATAAAGCATCAATGGATGAGATGTGAACTTGCGAACCAAATTTATTTTTTTTCATTTTTGGAATAATTAACTTGGCTAGATAAGCCATGCTTTTTAAATTAATGTCAAAAACTTTTTCCCACGTTTGAAAATCAATATTAGTTACAGATATATCTTTATCAAACCACAATACCCCAGTTGTATTAATTAGATAATCAATAGATTTATGTTTAAGATAAAAATTATCTATAGCTTTCTTTAAATCAGTTAATTTAGTCACATCTAATTTTGAAAAATTAATATTCTTATTTTTAAGATATTTTTTTGGAGGCTCTTTGATGTCTAACATCAAAACTTTAATGCCTGATGAGCAAAGTTTAGCTACTGTTTTTAAGCCCATACCTCCTGCAGCACCCGTTACTACTGCTGTTTTTCCTTTAAAATTTAGTTTCATAAAAATATTAAATATATACCTTAATATATTAAAAAAAATAATTGATTTAAAAAAAATATGTATTTAAAGCATACTATATGCTCAAAACGATAACTCCAATTGATAATACTTTATATGTAGAGAGAAAATTTGCTACATCTGAAGAAATAGAACATACTTTAAACTTTTCTAAAAAAGTTTTTAATGATTGGAAAACTAAATCAATTGAAGAAAGAAAAATAATTCTAACCAAGTTTGTTGATTGTTTTTTAGAAAATAATAAAGAAATAGAGGAAGAGCTTTGCAGACAAATGGGCAGACCAATTAGTCAATGTGGCGGTGAAATGAATGGATTTGAAGAGAGGGCTCGTTATATGATTGAAAAATCAGAACAAGCTCTAGGAAGAGTAATATCAAAAAAAAATAATGAATTTGATAATTTTATAACAAAAGATCCACTCGGAACTATTTTTATAATTGCTCCTTGGAATTATCCTTACAATACTTCTGTTAATTCAGTTGTCCCATCTCTTTTAGCAGGTAATACCGTAATTTTAAAACATTCTTCCCAAACTCCTCTTTGTGCTGAACAATTATTTAATGCAGCAGAATTATCTGGTTTACCTACTGGTGTCTTTCAATTTTTGCATTTAGATCATCAATCAACTTCTAAAATTATTTCAGACAATAGAATTGATCATGTTCTTTTTACTGGGTCAGTTAGTGGAGGCAGACAAGTAAAGAAAGCAATTGGTGAAAGATTTATTAATGCAGGATTAGAATTAGGCGGTAAAGATCCTGCGTATGTTAGAAAAGATTGTAATCTACAACATGCTATAGAAAATTTAGCAGATGGCTCTTTTTATAATTCTGGACAGTCATGTTGTGGAATTGAAAGAATTTATGTTGATGGAGAAGTCTATAATGATTTTGTAGATGGAATAAAATCTTTTACAGAAAAATATATTTTAGATGATCCTCTAAAAGCTGAAACTAATCTTGGTCCAGTTGTAAAAATTTCTGCTGCACAATCTATACGTTCACAAGTTAAAGAGGCATTGTCTGCAGGAGCCAAAGATATAATTGAAAAAACTAATTTTAAAATTTCAGAAGAAATGAATTGCTATGTTAGTCCATCTGTTCTGATTGATGTTGATCATTCTATGAATTTTATGATGGAAGAAACATTTGGTCCAACTGTTGGTATTATGAAAGTTAAAAATGAAGATGAGGCAGCAAAATTAATGAATGATAGTCCTTATGGTTTGACAGCTTGTATTTGGACTTCCGATAAGGAGTTTGCTGAACGATTTGGACCAAGAATAAATACTGGTACATTTTTTATGAATAGATGTGATTATTTAGATCCTGGACTTGCATGGACAGGTGTGAAAAATACAGGTACAGGAGTGACTTTATCTGTACTTGGTTTTGATCATGTAACTAGAGCTAAAAGTTATCATTATAGAACAATTTAGCAAAGGATTTGTATGGAAAACATGAACTGGAATTACCCAACACCAATATGGTTTGGTATAAATAGAATAAAAGAAGTGCAAATAGCTTGTGATAATTTAAGAATTAAAAATCCTTTAATAGTTACAGATCCAGGTATTTTGCAAACTAGCATTATTACTAAAGTAATCAATTCACTTAGTAATGAAACCAAAGTTTATAGTGATGTTCAAGGTAATCCAACTGGTAAAAATGTAACTAATGGAGTTGATTTTTTTAACAAAGGAAATCATGATGGAGTTATAGCTGTTGGTGGTGGCTCGGGTATGGATGTTGGTAAGGGGATAGCTTTTATGGCAGGTCAATCTAGACCAATATGGGATTTTGAAGATATAGGAGATTATTGGACAAGAGCCAATAGTGACAAAATTTATCCAATTATCGCTATACCAACAACAGCAGGTACAGGTTCTGAAACAGGAAGAGCTGGAGTTTTTACTAATGAAAAAACTCATGAAAAAAAAATTATCTTTCATCCTAAAATGATGCCTGGAATTGTTATACTTGATCCTGATTTAACAATTGAATTACCTCCATCCTTAACTGCTTTTACTGGTATGGATGTATTAGCACATTGTTTAGAAGCCTATTCTTCAAATTTTTTTCATCCTTTATCTCAAGGTATTGCGCTTGAAGGAATATCTATTGTTAAAAAATATTTAGTTCGTGCTTTCAAAGATGGAAAAGATATTGAAGCTCGTAGTAATATGTTATGTGGTTCTTCAATGGGCTCTACAGCTTTTCAAAAGGGATTAGGAGCAATACATTCCTTAAGTCATCCTGTTGGAGCTATTTACAATTCCCATCATGGTCTTACTAACGCAGTATTTATGCCTTATGTTTTAGTGAGAAATAGAGAGGCTATCGAAGAAAAAATTAATGCAGTTGCTAGATATTTAGATTTAGAGAATTCAACTTTTGAAGGTTTTATGAAATGGATTTTAGATCTTAGAAAGGAACTAAAAATACCCCATACTTTAAAAGAATTAATTAATGACAATTCTAGGCTAGAAGAGATGAGTAAAATGGCTTTAAATGATCCTTCAACAGGAGGTAATCCAATTTCTTTAACACAGAATGATTTTTTTGATTTATATAAAAATTCTTATGATGGAAAATTATTATGAATGAAATAGCTACTTACCCTTCTTTAAAAGATAAAACAGTAATAGTAACTGGAGGTGCCTCTGGTATTGGAGCAACAATCGTTGAACACTTTCTTCAACAGGATTGTAAGGTTGCTTTTTTGGATAAAGAAAATGAACTAGGTAATAAATTATCAGAAAAATTGGATCATTATAAATATAAACCGGTATTTAAATATTGTGATTTGAAGAATATAAAATTATTAAGAAAATCCATTGAAGAAATTAGTGATGAACTAGGTTCGATTTCTATTTTAGTTAATAATGCAGCTAATGATGAAAGGCATCATATAGATGATGTAACAGAAGAGTTTTGGGATGAGAGGATGCATATAAATCTTAGACACTATTTTTTTGCATCACAGATTGCTTATAAAGATATGAAAAAATTAGGAAGTGGTGCTATAGTGAATATCGGTAGTTTTTCATGGATATTAAACCAAGGAAATATGCCCGGATATACAACTGCAAAATCTGCAATTATGGGACTTACAAGATCCTTAGCTAGAGATTTAGGAGTATATAATATTAGAGTAAACTGCGTTGTCCCCGGTTGGATTATTACTGAAAGACAAAAAAAATTATGGCTTACACCTGAAGCAGAAAAAATTCAGATAGAACGCCAATGTATTAAAAGAATGCTTATGCCAGAAGATATAGCAAAGCCAGTTTTATTTTTCGCTTCAGAACAAAGTTCCGGCTGTACTGCTCAAAACTATATAGTTGATGGCGGTGTAGTAAATTAATGACAAAGAAAGAAAAAATTGCATTTGGTCGTCTCAATCAAATGAGGAATGATCAAATTGGGAAAAACAAAAAAATTAGAATAGGATTTGTAGGTGGAGGACCAAATTCTTTCATAGGCTATTCTCATAGACTAGCTTCTAGATTTGATAATCGTTTTGAATTTGTAGCAGGCGTATTTTCAAGAGATATTAAAAAGTCTATTTCTTTTGGTCAGTCTTTAGGTTTATCCAAAGATCGTTGCTATGATAATTTTATTACAATGGCAAAAAAAGAATCACAAAGAAGTGATGGTATTGAAGCTGTGGGTGTTATGACTCCATCTGGTGATCATTATAAAATTATAAGAGAATTTGTTGCAAACAAAGTTCATATTATTTGTGATAAACCTCTAACAGCAACTATTGAAGATGCTGTTAGACTAGAAAAATTAATTAAAAAATCAAAAGTTATATTTGCATTAACTCATAATTATTCAGCATACCCCATGTTAAGAGAAGCAAAAGAAATAGTTGCGAATGGCAGTATAGGAAAAATTAATTTGATAAATGTTGAATATCCTCAAGGGTATACAGTTGGTGTCAAAAGAAAAGATCAAAAAAATACTCTTAAATGGCGTTTAGATAAAAGAATGGCTGGCCCATCAATGATATTAGCAGAGATAGGGACTCATGCTTATCATTTAATGAGGTATGTTACTAATCTAGAAGTTAAGGAAGTTGCAGCTGAAGTTAATTCTATTTCTTCGGAAGTAACAGTAGATGATAACGCTTTTTTAATAGTTAGAATGAATAATAATGCAAGAGGATCAATATGGGTATCATCAGCAGCAACAGGAGGAGAAAATGGATTAAAAATAAGGGTTTATGGAACAAATGGGGCTTTGGAGTGGTTTCAAGATGATCCTAATAATTTAAAATTTACAGAATTAAATAAACCAACACAAATTATTACAAGAGCAAGTAGTACAGTTTCAGAATTTTCAATACGTTCTTCAAGAATTGCTGCAGGCCATCCTGAAGGTTTTTTTGAAGCTTTCGCAAATATTTATACAGAGTTTGCTGACTCAATTATTGATTATAAAAAAAATAAAAAATCTAAATTAATACACCCATCTATTCAAGATGGAGTAAAAGGTATTAAATTCATTTTTGCAGCAAAAAAATCTTCAAATCTTAACTCCAAATGGATTAAAATATAATCTTTACTTCTTGATTTTATATTTTTAATCTGTTCTAAGAACTTATGATTAATATTTCTCTTATGGGTGCAGGACGTATTGGAAAAATGCATGCAGAAATAATTTCAGCACATCCAGATGTAAACTTACAATATGTTTATGATATAAATAAAGACAATGCTTTGCAAGTTGCAAAACAAAATAATGCTGAAATAGTTAATTCACCTGAAGAAGCAATTATGAGTGATAAAATTGATGCTATATTAATTGCATCAGCTACACCAACTCATACGCAGTTTATAACAATGGGAGCTAAGTCAGGAAAAGCAGTTTTTTGTGAAAAACCGATTGATCTTGATATTCATAAAGTCAATGAATGTATGAAAGAAATTAATGAATTAAATATCCCCCTTCAAATTGGATTTAATCGTCGTTTTGATAATAGTCATGCCAAAGTTCAACAAGCAAGATTAAAAAAAGAGATAGGTGAACTAGAAATGTTAATTATTACTAGTCGAGATCCGGAACCCCCGGGCTTGGAATATTTAAATGCTGCAGGTGGATTCTTTCGTGATACAACTATTCATGATTTTGACCTATCCCGTTTTATTTTAGGTGATGACCCTATAATTCAAGTTACAGCTTTCGGAGAAAACTTATTTGATGAAAATGCTAAAAAAGCTGATGATTTTGATACAGCTATGTTCGTACTTAAATCTAGAGAAGGAGTGCTGATACATATCAACAACTCAAGACGTGCTGTTTATGGATATGATCAAAGAGTGGAGGCTTTTGGAAGCAAAGGTATGATTATTTCAAATAATCAAACCATAACTTCTGTTGAATCATACACTAATAAAATAACTTCATCAAAAGAACCTATTTTATATTTCTTTATTGAAAGGTATACTCAAGCATATAAAGATCAATTCAATCATTTTATTGAATGCATAAAAAATAATATTAAACCAAGCGTGACTTTTGAAGATGGTCGTAATGCACTAATAATTGCTAATGCGGCTTATGAGTCGCATAAACAGAAAAAAACAATTGAGATAACTTATGAATAAATATACTCCTGATTTATCTTCACAATTTAAAGATAAAATTATTATTGTTACTGGTAGTACCCAAGGTAGTGGAGCAGAGACAGCAAAATTATTAGCTCATCGTGGCGCTAAAGGCATAACGATTTGTGGTAGAAAAGAAAAAGAAGGTTTAAGTATAAAGGAAGAAATTGAAAAATTAGGCTCTAAATGTATTTATGTAAAAGCAGATTTATTTGAAGAAAAAGATTGTAGAAATATTGTTCAAATAACTGATCAAACTTTTGGTAGAGTTGATTCCTTAATTAATGTTGCAGGATTTACTGAACGAGGAACTATTTTGAGCACAACAATGGAAAATTATGACAGGTGTTTTAATGTAAATACAAGAGCACCATTTATTTTAATGCAAGACTCAATAAAAATTATGATCAGAGAAAATATAAAAGGTACTATAGTTAATATTTTATCAATGGCTGTACATAGTGGACACCCTTTTTTAGCGGCTTATAGTGCATCTAAAGCAGCTTTAGCAAATATTACAAAGAATACAGCTAATGCTATTGCAGGACACAATATTAGAATTAATGCTTTAAACATAGGATGGACTGATACTCCTGGTGAAGATGCAATTCAAAAAAAATTCCATAAAGGTGGGGATGATTGGTTGGATAAAGCCGAGTCAAAAGTTCCATTTAAAAGACTAACAAAGGCTATTGATGTGGCAAGAGCTGCAGCTTATTTTTGTTCAGATGAATCTGGTTTAACTACTGGGAGTATTATTGATTATGATCAATCAGTACTAGGCTGGCATTCTTATTCTGCGTATGACACAAAAATTTTAGATGATAGTCTTCTAGGAGAATAACTTAATTAAAATATACTTAATCGATACCGAGTAATTTTTTTCTTTCATCAGCCCATGTTCTAATAAGATTATCAGCAGCCAAGCAGATGAATGAAACAAAAATTCCTAATGTTAAGCCAATACCCGCTCCATTTGGTCTCGATAAACATCCCATAATGATTTGACCCAAATCTTCTGTCCCTATTAAAGCACCTAAAACGATCATCATTAATGCAAAAATCAAAGTTTGATTTATACCTAGCATAATATGAGGAAAGGCCAATGGCAATTCAATTGATTTCCATCTTTGAAAATTTGAAACTCCTGACATAGATGCCGCATCATGCAAAGAAGAGGGAACACTTCTTAGGCCTTCTACTGTATATCTAGTTGCTGGGACTGAAGCATATGCAATAGCAGCAATCATAACTGAAGTATCAGTAATTCCGAAAAGAAGAATAACAGGTATTAAGTAAATAAATGAAGGAAATGTTTGAAAAAAGTCACAAATACCAAGTATAAATTTAGTTGAAATGTCATTTCGAGCACAAATTGAACCTACAGTAATTCCTAGAATAGCTGACACTCCTACAGCAAATGTAGCCATATAAGCAGTAATTAAAGCTCTATTCCAGTATTCAGATAATGCAATAAATAATATTAAAGCCCCAACTATTATGCAAGACCTCACCCCTCCTATTATAAATCCTGCACCCATTACTAAAACGAAAGTTGATACTACCGGCATGCCAAGATAAGCATCTCTCATCACAAAAAGAACATAAGTTATTAAAAATTTATTAAAAATATTTAAATAATAAAAAAATGTTTCCCATATCCAATCAACACCAGCATCTAAAATTGGAGCAATAGTTAAGCCTTCACCAAATGGTATTAAATATAAGTAGTTAAACCCTTTTTCAAAATAAAATGCACTAATATACGCAATAACACCTAGAATTATTGACAGTATAATAAAATAAATAAAAGCAATATTTTTTTTGTAAAAGTTTAAATTTGCAAAATAATCTTTTTGTTTGTTTGCCCAAGCTAAAGATAATTTATCTAAAACCACTGCAATTACAACTACACAAATACCGATTTCAGCAGCTTTACCTATTTTAAGACCATTTAAAGCAACTTTTAAATTAAATCCTAAACCTTTTGCTCCAATAAATGCTGCTATAGTTGTCATTGCAAGACATTGCATTATTACTTGATTGACCCCAATTAAAATATCTCTTCTTGCAGTTGGTATTAGAACTCTAAATAACAATTGAAATCTATTACAACCGCTCATCAATCCTGATTCAACTACTTCTGGAGAAATTTTTTTCAAACCTAGGATTGTAAGACGAATCATAGGAGGGGTAGCAAAAATAATTGTTGCTACTGCACCAGCATGATCACCAATACCAAATAAAACCAAAATTGGCACAAGATATGAAAAGTGAGGCATGGTTTGTGCTATGTTTAAAATAGGCTGTAAAGTTGTTTCGACCTTTTTGTTTAGATAACCTAAAATTCCAAAAGATAAGCCTAAAACAAAACAAATTGGAGCTGTAACTAAAACTAAAGATAAAGTCTCCATTGTGGGCTCCCATTGACCAAAGATAGAAACATAGAAAAAACCAATGCTTGCAATTAAAGCTAAACCCAATCCTTGCAATCTATAACCTAAAATAAATAAACCTACTACAACTGCTGTCCACGGGATTGCAGGAAGGTAAACCCATTTAAATCCTTTTAAGCTATCACCAGTTATTGATCCAATTGTTTGAAGTCCTCCAAGAAATATTTCTCTTATAAAAATAATTAAAAATAATAGAAAATCTGCAATTGATCTGGTTATTAATCTAAAGATTGGTTTGTCCTCATACATTTGCCAGTCAGGATCCCAAACAGGGACAGTTAGCCATTTAAACATTAAATTATCTAGCAAATTATTAATTAATAAAGGAATGTCTTTTAACAGAGGTGGTAGTCTCCATAAAAAACTGTTTTCATCTTCAGGTACTAGAAAATATAAAAGTAAAAAAACAAAAAATAGTAAAATAAATTGCTGTAATCTTGAATTTTTAAAATTTATTAACATTATTCATTTTAATTATTTGCCAAAAATAACTTTTATTACTTTAGCGGGATTTAAAGAACCAACAATTTCATTATTTTTGTCAACAACAGTGAGTATCTCCTTACTATTAAGAATTGATTCAGCTAATGTTTCAATTATTGCATCTTTGGATACTTGAGTTGAACTTGAGTTATTTGAATCATAAGCATCCATAATAGATTCAATTTTAAGTATTTTTTCCCTAGGGACATCTTCAGTGAATTTTTTTACATATTCAGTTGCTGGGTTTAGTACGATATTATCAGGGGTATCAAGTTGTTCTATTATTCCATCTTTCATAATTGCAATACGATCTGCTAAACGAAGAGCCTCATCAAAATCATGTGTTACAAACATTATTGTTTTGTTTAAAACACCTTGCAATCTTAAAAACTCATCTTGCATCTCTTTTCTAATTAATGGATCAAGTGCTGAGAAAGGTTCATCTAAAAACCAAATATCAGGTTCTACAGCTAGAGAACGTGCTATACCAACTCTTTGTTGTTGACCTCCTGAGAGTTCTCTTGGAAAGTAATTTTCTCTGCCCTTCAACCCAACTAACTCAACCATCTCTAAAGCTTTTTCCATACTGTCTAAAGTGCTAGTGCCTTTAATTTGAAGAGGAAAGGCAATATTTTCAATAACAGTTTTATGAGGCAGTAAAGCAAAACTTTGAAAAACCATACCCATTTTATTTCTACGTAATTCAATTAACTGCTTATTACTCATTGATAACAAATCTTCACCATCAATAAATATTTTTCCCGAAGTAGCATCGGTAAGTTTTGATATACATCGTAACAAGGTTGATTTACCTGAGCCTGATAAACCCATCACAACCATCATTTCACCTTTTTGGACTCCAAAAGAAGCATTATTTACACCAACAATACAACCAGCTTCTTGAAAAGTTTTTGCATCCACTTGCCCGTTTGAGCTTTTTAAAAGTTTTAAAGCATTATTTCCAAATATTTTAAAAACAGATTCGCACTTAATTACTGGAGTGTCTTTAGAACTATCTAATGATTGAGACATTTTTGAACAATATTCTATTTTAAACCTAAATAAAATAAAAAAATCCCCCCTTTTTTAGAGGGGAGATTTTATATTAATTTAATATTTTAATTTTTCCAAAGATCGATAAGATCTCTATTTTGTGCAATAAATTCTGTTGCAGCTGCAGCATGATCCATGCCTTGACTATCAACTAAATCTGCCATCAGACCAATTTGTGGAGCTGTAAATGACATTTTTGTATAAAATTTATATGCATCTGGATGTGTAATAGGAAATTTGATATGCGCAGCTTTTTTAAGCCATCCTTTAGGAGAACCACAACCTGTAGTTTCAAGAGTTCCTCCATTTTCCAATCTGCATCCTTCAAAGTATGGTGGAAAATCAATAAATGTAAATCCTGCAGCATCAGTAAAGTTTGGAGACCAGTTGAATATAACTGTTCCACGACCTTCTGCTTTTGCTGCTTTTAATTCTGCCCATAATGCATCCGCACTACCAGCAAATTTAACAGTCCACAAATCATCAATTCCTAAACCTTTAAGTCTGTTTGGCATAACGTCAGTATGCCACTCATAAGGTCCTTCTAACCAACGACCTTTTCCATCAGAGTCAGCTGTAGCAAAATTAGCTGCACATTCAGGTGACTTTAATGCTTCCCAATTAGGTAATCCAGGACATAGTCCTTCATCAATTACCCAGTTAGGTACACCCATTTCCTCAAAAGTAATTAAGTTATGACTACCTGCATCAATTAAACCACCTTTGTCCATTGCAGCATAAAAAGGAAGAGCCATAGTTGACTCCCAAGTTTCGTGAGCTACATGTAGGTCCCCAATTCTAACTGCTTCATATCGTGAAGCTGATTCA
Source organism: uncultured Alphaproteobacteria bacterium (assembly GCA_902603095.1). GTDB lineage: Bacteria > Pseudomonadota > Alphaproteobacteria > HIMB59 > CACPNW01. The sequence continues at coordinate 16,387 of CACKTS010000007.1, read as the reverse complement.
GCTGGAACTAGTTCAGCTGTATGACCCATTTCTTCAAATACTTGAGCCATAACATTTGCCATTACTATTTGACTTGACCAGTTTAAAACTGGAATTCTAATTGGGTCTGCTGCTTTAGAAACGCTACTAAAAACAAATAGCGATAAAACTACAGCGATCTTAGTAATAAATTTTAACATATTTCCTCCATATGGGTTTTGTTAAATATATATATTTAAATAACAACTAAAGGGTCTTATAGAGAAAGCAACGCATTTATTTCATAATATGAAATAACTTTTTTCTTTAAAAACTTAATTTTTTAAGAGATAATTAATTTTTATTTGAGGATATATGACAAAAGTTGCAATTATTGGATCTGGACCTTGTGGATTATCTATTTTAAGATCTTTTCAACAGGCTGAAGAAAAAGGCTCTGATATTCCAGAGATTGTTTGCTTTGAAAAACAAGAAGATTGGGGCGGTTTGTGGAACTATAGTTGGAGAACTGGAACTGATGAATTTGGTGATACAGTGCCAAATAGTATGTATCGATATCTTTGGTCAAATGGACCAAAAGAATGTTTAGAATTTGCTGATTATTCATTTGATGAGCACTTTAAACAACCTATCCCATCCTTTCCCCCGCGAGAAGTTTTGTATGATTATATTTTAGGTCGTGCCAAAAAAGCTAATGTAAAAAAATATATAAAATTTAATACAGTTGTAAGTAATGCTGTTTTTAAAGGAAATAAATTTGAAATTACTTCAGTAAATAAAAAAGAAAATAAAACAACAAAAGAAGATTTTGATTATTTAGTTGTTGCCTCAGGACATTTTTCAGTTCCATACATTCCATACTATGAAGGAATGAGTTCTTTTCCTGGAAGAATATTACATGGACATGATTTTAGAGATGCAGAGGAATTTAGAGGCAAAGATGTTGTAGTACTAGGTAGCAGTTATTCAGCTGAGGATATAGCTCTTCAGTGCTATAAATATGGTGCAAAGTCAGTAACTATTGGTTATCGAAATAATCCCATGGGTTTTAAGTGGCCTGAAGGAATGAAAGAAGTTCATTATTTAGATAAGTTAGAAGGTAATAAGGCAATTTTTAAAGATGGACACGAACAAAATACTGATGCAATTATTTTGTGTAGTGGCTATCTACATCACTTTCCTTATCTTGATGATGCGTTAAAACTTAAAACAGGTAATAGATTATATCCACCTCAACTGTATAAAGGCGTTGTCTGGCAAGATAATCACAAAATGATGTATCTAGGAATGCAAGATCAATTCCACACTTTTAATATGTTTGATTGCCAAGCTTGGTTTGCTAGAGATGTTATTATGGGTAAAATTAAAATCCCTAATGATGAAGATATTGAAAAAGATATTAATAAATGGGTATTAGAAGAAGAAGCATTAGAAGATCCAATTCAAATGATAGATTTTCAAACTGAATACACTAAAGATCTACATTCAACATCTGACTATCCTGAAATTGATTTTGAATTAATTAGAAAACATTTCAAGGATTGGGAGCATCATAAAGAAGAAGATATTATGACTTATAGAAATAATTCATTTACTTCAGCAGTGACAGGAACATTGGCACCGATACACCATACACCTTGGGCAGAGGCAATGGATGATTCAATGAAAACTTTTATGGAGTCTAAATAAATTTATTTAAATTAATTTTAATTAGGCTCTAACCCTACTTTTTGTCGGATCATAAAAAGGAAAAGGTACAACTTTAGCCGATATTCTTTTTTGATGACCATCAAGTTTACCAATTTCAAGCTCTGTACCAAGTTCAGATGAACGAATATCAATTCTGCATAAGGCAATATTTTTATTTAAAGTAGGAGAGACTGTTCCACTTGTTATGATGCCAACTTGAGCTCTACCACTATGAACACAATCACCGTGATTAACTTTTTCGTTACCTTCTATTTCTAATCCAACTAATTTTCTATGAGGATGCGCTTTCCTCTCAACTAAAGCTTCTTTACCAATAAAATTTTGTTCTTTAGTTTTAAGAGGAACAGTAAAACTTATTCCCGCTTCAAAAGGATCAGTTTCATCACTAAATTCATTACCACCTAAAATTAAGCCTGCTTCAATTCTAAGCATATCAAGCGCTTCAAATCCCATTGGTGAAATATTAAATTCTTTTCCTGCATCCCATACTGCATCCCATACTTTGGGAGCATCATCAGGATGACAATAAATTTCATAACCAAGTTCACCTGTATAACCAGTGCGTGATAACATAATTGGAATTCCTTTATGATCTCCAATTCTGCTAATAGTAAAATGAAACCATTCTAGATTATTAACATCTGGGTGAGCAGGAGGAGTCCATATAATTTTAGATAACACTTTTCTACTATTTGGCCCTTGCACTGAAATGTTATGAAGGTGATCTGTTGAGGATTTAATGTTTGTATGGAGTTTTAATTCTTCACTTAATTGGGTGAGCCACTCTCCTGAATAATCACTACCACAAATCCATCGAAAATTATGATCTCCTAGTCTGTAGAGCGTACCATCATCAATCATAGTACCATTCTCGTAACACATTGCTGTGTATACTACTTGCCCAACTGCTAGCTTTCTGATGTTTCTCGTAAGTGCTACATTGAGTAATTCTTCAGAGTCAGGTCCAATAACTTCAAACTTTCTTAATGATGATAAATCCATCATAACTACATTGTTTCTACACTCAGTATATTCTTTAATAGTTCCATAATTATTAAATTTATTAGGAATCCAAAAACCCGAAGAGTCCATCATATCATTTGTTAATTTTGATGTTCTTGGATGAAAACCTGTTTCTTTTGTCAGCATAAAATCACTTCCAGCATTTTTTCTATAACCGATAGATTTTGCAAATCTATTTTTTTCTGAATAAACTCTAACGTAAATATCTGTAGGGTTCCAGTCATTTGCAGTATCAATATCATCAGGACATGATGATGATACACATACAAGATCTTTCTGTGCTTGAAAGAGGACATAATCACCGGGACGTGACCATGGCATGTCAGAAAAAATAACATTGTTGGCGTCTATCCCAGTATTAAAAAATAAATTAATAGCCGCCCAACCATTTCTTTTTTCAACTCCATATTTATCAAGCGCAAAATTAAAATTATCTGAGCAATTGATATGACCAAAATATCCTTGATCTTCATATAATTTTCTTGTGCAAGCTGTTCCAAAAGTATCATGCCTACCAATTGTGTCTTGTACTACCTCAACCAGAGGTTCTAGATTTTTATCAAAATATTTTGAGTGTAAACCAGGCATTGCATACGAACCACCTAAAATCGCTCTACTTGCTGTAGTATCAATTGATAGTTCATTACCATTTTGAAGTGCATTACTATCAAAGGCCATAAAGTCTGAGCACTGTCTTCCAAATAAATCAATAATTTGAATATAGTCTCCTTTTTTAATTTCATAGGCAATTGCAGAACTATTTTTTATTAAAATTTCTTCTGTAGGAGAAGCTAGTGGTTCAGGTAAAATTCTCTCTAATTTTTTATTTTTTGGATTTATTCTCTTAACTATAACTTCAATGTCAGTAGGTGGATTTTGATTTCCAACAATCATATTTTCGCCAGGACAAGCTAAGATAATAAAACAATTTTCGTTTATTATTATATTTTCGCTATCATTTCTTTTTGAATTTTCATTAAAAAATAAAGATGATGTAAATTTATTAAGATTAATTTTTTTATTCTTTAGTTTTTGAATTAAAAATAATTTATCTGAACTGTTATCTAAAATTTTTTTAAAAAAAGAATTTTCTATTTCAGGTTTTTTATTAATAATATTTTGATTATTATTTCCTTTATTATCAAAAATAGTTATTTCACAAATTTGATTACCTTCTAAATTTTTAAGATATAATTTATCCCCCTTATCTAAATCTATACCAATTAAACCTTGTCCTTTAACAATATATCTCTCTGTATCTTCGGGAAGTCCATAAGAACCTACGACAATAGGATTAGATCTTCTGACTGGATATTTGCTAATATCAATATTCATAATTTAATTTTCTTAATTTATTAAGTATTTTAAATAGTGAAAATTACCTTAATATATCTCAAACAAACTTCAATTTATTTTAAACTCTTCATCAAAAGATTCATTAAATTTTGATAAGTTTTCCGCAGTATAACTCTTATAATCAAATTCGATATTAGAGGTAATTTCAGAAACCATACTCCACATGGTCTCTCTCAATAATGAAGCAGATTTTATTGCCTTGTATTTTATCAGTAACTCTGATGATAATTTTTTTTCAAAATAGCTTTCAAGTAAATGTTTTTCTTCATTCTCATTAAAATTGTTATTAGAAGCAAGTCCACCTAGATCAAATAATGGTGTATTAAATCCGGCATATTCCCAATCAATCAACCATATCTTTTCTTCATTTTGAATAAAATTTGCTGGAAGCAGATCATTATGACTAAACACAATTTCAAAAGGTGATGATATACTTTCTAATGTCAGAGATTTTTTTAAAAGATCAGGAAGAATTTTTATGTATGAACTTTGATGCTCTTCTAAAAAATTTTTATAATTTTTTATTACATGAAAAACCCAAAAAATTACAGATTGACCTATCAGTTGATTTGGAATTTTAGTATGAACCTTTTTTATAAGTCTTGTTATATTATTTAAATTTTTTTTAATATCTTCAGACCCAAATGTTTTGCCTTCAATATAGTTAAAAACTTGAATTGATTTTTTATGAAATAATAATTTTGGACAGATGCCAATTTTAGATGCTGCCTTGCTTGCTTGTACTTCATTTGATCTAAAAACTAAATGTTCTGGTATATCATCTCCTATTCTTACAAAATATTTTTCAGATCCATCAGTAACAAGAAAGTTTTTATTTGTTATTCCTCCTTTAATTGAGGAAATATCAATTTTTCCCTTCCAGAAATTAATATCAGAAATTAATTGAATACTATTTTTATCCATAAATTATTTATTATATTATATTTTAAAATAAATAATTTACTATTATTCATATATCATCCATATAAATATATTATGACACGTAATTATTTAAGTGGTTCAATAAAAAAAGCTTTAGCCATAATAGAATGTGTTGGAAAATCACCAAAACCTCTAAAAGCGAGCCAAGTTTCCCTAATGACTAAATTAGATAGAGCCACTACCTTTAGGATTTTAACTTATCTAACCAGCCTAGGATATATTTTTAAAGATACTTCTAATAACTTATACTCTTTAGGGCATAAAATTTTTGAGTTTGGTGATAAATCTGATTTTCTTAAAACATTGACAACTTTATGCTTTGAGCACATTAAAAATTTATCTTATGAAACTAATCATATAACTTATCTTGCGGTTTTAGAAGGTCCTCATATTGTTTATTGCGATAAAGTCGATCCACTAGGTGAGAATGCACCAAGAGCATTTAGAATGAGATTGGATGCTCACAGTTGCGCACTTGGAAAGGCAATTCTTGCTTATAAATCAAGAGACGAATTAAGAGAGATTTATAAAAGTTATACACTGCATAAACATACATCAAATACTATTACTAGTTTAGATAAACTCTATCTAAATTTAGAAAAAATAAGAAAAAAAGGCTATAGTTTAAACGAGGCAGAAACATTTGATTATGTTTATGGAATAGGGGCCCCAATAATGGATTCTCAAAAAAGAGCTATTGCAGGAATTGCAATTTCTGGAACAAAAGGAAGTATTAATGTTAAAACTGAAGAAGATTTGGCACATAAAGTAACACATACAGCAAGATTAATATCAAAAAAATTAATTGAAAATTAAGATGTTTCAGTGGCTGAAACAATTACTTTAAGCTATATAAAGTTTAAAATAAACCATCAAAATTAAAAAAATTATAGGAAAATATTCAATATGTCACTCCCTGAAAAAGTAGATTATGCAATTATAGGTGCTGGAATTCATGGTCTAAGTACTGCTTGGCATCTAGCTACAAAATTGAAAGCTAAAGGCAAAGGTGATGGTTCAAAAATACTTGTAATTGATAAAGATTCAATTGCTGCAGGTGCAAGTGGTGTTGCTTGTGGAGTTGTTCGTAATAATTATTATCAACCTGCTATGAGAGAGTTAATGGCAATGTGTGTTGATGTATGGGAGAGTGATGCAAAAAAATTTCATTATCATGATGTAGGTTATATGCAGATAAGTCCTGCATGCATGGAAAATGATGTTGCTGAAATTTATGCTCAGCAAAAAAATATTGGATATGATTCAGTTTTTATACAAGGGGAAAAAGATTCAGAAAATTATATGAAAAAAATGTTTGGTGATTGGCAAGCAAAAGGAATCACAAGTGTTTTGCATGAAAAAAGAGGTGGATATGCAAATAATACATCAGCTATTTATGGATTAGCAGATAAAGCTGAAGCAGAAGGTGTTCGTATTTTAACAGGCACAACAGTAAAGGGTTTCCAATATGGATCTAATTCATCTGCAGTTACTGGAATTGAAACTGATAAGGGTTTAATAAAGTGTGATCAAGTAATAGTTGGGCCAGGACCATGGGCAAAGTCTTTTTGGGATATGTTAGATTTACCAAACAAAATCTCCATCAAGGGAGAAGATGGTAAAATTCACAAAGATTATCCAATGTGGCATTATTGGATGTTAACTGAAGGAGTTTTAAGAGTTGATCCTAATTTTTTAAAAACTGAAGATGGCAATATGCCTCCTGTTATTCATGTTGATACTGATGCGCCTCTATATTCTGATAGTGACAAGCAACATCTTATTACAGATAAATTATGGGGCATATATTATAAACCAGATTTTCATTTTGGTGGTATTCAAGGTGGGTCCTCTCCATATAAAGTTGGAGAACCTGGCGGAGAAGGTGTTAATGTTGACCCATACGGAAATAAGTCTGAGGATTTTGTAATCACTGATGAATTTGCTGACATGTGGAGTTCAGCTTTAGCTTTTTGTCATAAAAGATTTGAAGGAAAATCACATCTATTTAAAAAAGATGGTGGGGGCTTAGGTTGTTTTACTCCTGATTGTTTTCCAGTTTTTGATCAATTTAGAGAAAATGTATATTTAATTGCTGACTCTAATCATGGCTATAAAATGATTGGTGTGGGAAAATTAGTAGCTGATGAAGTTTTAGGAGAAAAAAGCTCATTATTAGAACCTTTTAGGTTTTCAAGATATGAGCAAGGAAAATTGCATCCAACCTCAAATAGTCCTTTTCCTTGGAGTTAATATGATGTTGTATGGTTTTTATAATTTAATTGGGGGGAAATAATATGAGTGATTTAGAAAATTTTGTAAATCAACCAGGAAGAGATAAATTAGTAAAGGATGTAAGAAACAAAATAAAAGAATTAGGAATTACTTATATCTACTATCAATTTGTTTCTGTAACAGGAAGGATCGTTGGTAAGGGTGTGCCTGCAGATCATTGGGAATCTTTAGCAGAAAAAGGATTTCAATTGGTTTACGGTGCTACAGCTAATTTATTTGTAGATAGGCATGGTGAATATATTGGGTATGGACCTGAATCATCTGAACTTGTAGGGATTCCTGAACCTGATACATTTGTTCAATTGCCATGGGATAAAAGAGTTGCACGTGTTTGGTGTACTTGTTTTAGAAACAGAGAAGAAGATGAAAATCCTGGCGGACATTTAACATCTGATTGTCGCGGTAATTTAAAAATTTTCCAAGATCAATTTCAAGAAAAATTTGGAATGAATATGCGTGCTGGAACTGAGCCAGAAATGATGTGGTTGACTAAGAAAGATAATGGAGAACCAACAGGAGATGGATTTTCAAGACCTTATTGTTATCATATTGACCAATTTGAATCCCTAAGACCTGTATATATGAAAGTAATTGAATATTGCCGTGCTATGGGCCTTGATGTTATCCAAGGAGACCATGAAGATGCACCTGGCCAATTAGAATTAAATTTCATGTATGATGATGTTTTAAGGAATGCTGATAGACTTACAACTTATAGACAAATTTGTGCTCAAGTTGCAAGAGAATTTAATTTAATTGCCTGTTTTATGAGCAAACCTTTTATGGGTGTGTCAGCTAATGGATGTCATACAAATGTTTCCCTTTGGAAAGGTGGAGAATTAAAATCTACTCCTATTGGCAACAACCCATTACCAGGTATGGATCAAGTTTTCACTCACATATCCGGAGGTGAAAATATGTTTATGCCTGATCCAAAATTAGATCCAGTAAAACCTGGTCCTGTTGGATTAAATAGTATTGCTGGTTTATTAAAACATTTACCTGCTTTAACTTGTTTAGGATCTCCAACAGTTAATTCGTATAGAAGACTTTGGGATACAGGTTTTTGGGCACCGGTATATGCTGATTGGGGATATCAAAACAGAACGTGTAGTGTTCGTGTTTCTGCTCCTGGTCGTGTAGAGTATAGATCTGTAGACTCATCTCATAACCCATATCTAATGGGAGCGGGTATTTTAAAAGCTTTTGAAGATGGACTAGATAATAAAATGGATCCAGGAGAACCAGAGAAAAAAAATATTTATGATGCAATGAAAGAAGGAAAAGCAGTTGATAAACTGCCTCTAACTTTAGGAGAAGCTATTGATCGCTTAGATAGTGATAAAGTTGTTAAAGCAGCATTGCCTGAAGATATGCTTAGAGTCTTTATGCATTATAAGAAAGATGAGTGGGAAAAATTCCTTTCTGCAGTTACGCAATGGGATGTTGATACTTACTTGGACGTATTACCATAATCTAACAAAGGATAATTACTATGTGCGGAATTGCTGGAATAATTCACAAAGGTAAATCTACAAATGTAGGTGGAGAAATGCAAAAAATGTTGCAATCTCTTAAACATCGAGGACCAGACTCAACCGGTTATGCTTTGTATGGAAATGGTGAGTCAAATAATTATATTTTAAGGTTTAAGGTTGGTGAAAATGTAAAAGAGGGTAGTTCCGCAGTAATGGAAGATGAAAGTATCTATCAAGCAAGAGTAGAGCAAGTAAATTCAAAAATTTCTACTTCAGGTGCAACTCTTCATAAAGAAGAAAAAATCACACCATATTCTTATAGATATGTAATTTCTTATGATGGAGATTTGCTTGATTTAGCAAAACAAATTGAGTCAGTTGAAATGACAGAAATTTTATCACTAGGCAAGTCACTGGAATTAATAAAAGATATTGGTGATGCTTCAGTTGTTGCTGATCAATATGAACTTGGGGATTTTGCTGGGACACATGGTATTGGTCACACAAGAATGGCTACTGAGTCTGGTGTAGATATACGTTCAGCTCATCCATATTGGGCTTATCCATTTAGTGATGTTTCTGTTGTGCATAATGGTCAATTAACAAATTATTGGAATAATCGAAGAGCTCTTGAAAAAAAAGGTATGCGTTTTATGTCTACATGTGATTCCGAATTAATAGCAGTTTATCTTGCTGATAAAATACGCCATGGAATAGATTTAGAAGAAGCGATGAGAGGATCTTTAGATGACTTGGATGGCGTGTTTACATATTTAGTAGCAACCAAAGATAAATTAGGAATGGCCAAAGATCATATGGCTGCTAAACCAATGGTACTGTATGAAAGTGATGATTTGGTAGCACTTGCTTCAGAGGAAGTTGCAATAAGAACCGTTCTTCCTGAAGAGATTGACACTTATGATCCCTATGAAGGAGAGGTAAAAGTATGGCAAGCATAAAAAAACATAAATCTACTGAAATGGGTTTACATGATGAAGTGTTAACAGGCCGTACGCAACAAGTTTTTTTTAATCCAGAAGAGACCGAAAATTTTTTTTATCATGACGCCCATACAGTTGACTTTAATAAAAGAACAGAAATTGATGCAAATAATTTAGAATGTATTGATATTAATAGAAAAATAAATGAATTAATGGCTAAAGGTTATGGAACAATTGTTATAAAAAATCCTGGATCAAAACATAGTATAGGTGTTGGAATTTTAAACAAACTAAATTTAATTATAGAAGGTAGTCTTGGATATTTTGGAATAGGTTCAGTTGATGGGCCTGTTGTAAGAATATCCGGAAGAGTTGGTTGGTCTTGTGCTGAAAATATGATGGCTGGTAAAGTTGTTGTAGAAAAAAATGCTGGATCTTGTTTTGGGGCAGCAATTAGAGGTGGAGATTTAATTTGTAAAGGGAGTGTTGGTGCTAGATCAGGTATTGATATGAAAGGCGGCACTATCATAGTAGGTGGAGATGCCGGAGCCTTTACAGGCTTTATGATGCAACGAGGAAGAATAGTTATTCTTGGAGATGTTGGCCCTAATTTAGGTGACTCACTTTATGATGGCACTATTTTTGTTGGAGGTTCAATTAAATCATTAGGTGCTGATGCTGTTGAGGCGGAGTTAACAGATTTAGATATAGCTTGGTTAAAAAGAAAAATAAAAGTTTCTGAGATAGATAAAAAAATAGATTATAAAAAAATTACAAAAATTGTTTCAGGAAAAAAATTATGGAATTACGATAATTTAGAACCAACTGAGAGAAAAGGTGCAATTTAGAAAGGATTGAATAATGGCTAAAAAAAATAAAAAAAATACAGATAAAAGTTTATTAGGTCGTAATTCAATTTTTACTCCTGATGTTATAAACGATATTCATATTAAGTCGCAGTTAGGTAGATACCGCATGCGTGGTATGGCTCTTATGAAAAAAATACCCCACTGGGATGATTTAACATTCTTACCTGGCACTCTTACTAGATTTGTAATTGAAGGTTATAGAGAGAAATGTGAAACGAAGACAGTAATTGGTCCAAGATGTAAAAACCCAATAGAGTTAGATATTCCAGTTTATATAACTTCAATGAGCTTTGGGGCTTTATCTTATGAAGCAAAAACTGCACTTGCAAGGGGAGCAACAATGGCTGGAAGTGCAACATGTTCAGGTGAAGGTGGCATGATTCCAGATGAAAGAAGATATTCTCATAAGTGGTATTATCAATGTATTCAATCTCGATATGGTTTTAATCCTCACCATGCTCAATTAGCAGATGGTATAGAAGTATTTATAGGACAAGGTCAGAAAGTTGGAATGGGCGGACACTTGATGGGACAAAAAGTTACTGACCAAGTTGCTGAAATGAGATCTTTACCTGCTGGTATTGATCAGAGATCACCGGCTAGACATCCTGACTGGTTAGGACCGGATGATCTAGCATTAAAAGTTCAGGAACTTAGAGAATTAACTGATAACCAAGTACCGATTCAATTAAAACTTGGCGCAGCTAAAGTTTATGATGATGTTAGAATGGCAGCTAAATGTGATCCAGACTCAATTTATTTGGATTGTATGGAGGGTTCAACTGGTGCAGGCCCTCATATTGCTGCAGCAAATACAGGTATTCCTGGTATTGCAGCGGTAAGAGAAGCAAGAAGAGCATTAGATGATGTAGGAAAATCAGGAGATGTTACTCTAATTTTTGCAGGTGGACTTAGAGATGGGGCAGATATGGCAAAAGCTCTAGCATTAGGGGCTGATTGTATTTCTGTTGGTACTGGGGCATTAGTTGCACTTAATTGTAATAAAGATATTCCAGAAGCTGATTTTGAAAAAGAATTAGGAGTAGAGGCTGGGTACTGTTATCATTGTCATACAGGAAGATGTCCGGTAGGTGTTGCGACACAAGATCCTGAATTAAGAAAAAGATTAAATCCAGATGATGCAGCATTAAGAGTTTATAATTATTTACATGCAATGACTTTAGAGGCACAACTTTTAGCTAGAGCATGTGGTAAAACAAATATACACTCTTTAGAGCCAGAAGATTTGGCTGCACTAACTATGGAAGCATCTGCGCTTGCAAAAGTACCGCTTGCAGGAACAGATCATACTGTAGGTGTTGACAACTTTCATTCAATTTAGGAGATAATTATGGCTAAAAATAAAATAAAAAAAACAACAAAAAAGAAAGTCAAATCTTCTAAACAAAAAGATAAAGGCATTAAAACAGCAAGAGAAAAAATGATAGGTCAACATATTGGCTATCGCTATGATGTAAACTTGCTACCTGATTATAATCGATTAACTCCCTTTTTAAAAAAATACATTGAACACATGGGTTGGGATGATCTAAATTGGCTTGAAGATGTTCATATGGGATATGAAAATGGTAAGCCTGCTGTGTTTGATAGAAATATCAATGGATGGGTTACAACTCCGCCAAAATTAAAATTACCAAAAGATCAGCAAGATCGAGATATGATAGCAAGAGAATTATTAATTAAATTTCAAATGTCTTCAAATCATCCTCTAGTAGTATTAAAGAAAGCATATAAGAAATTTAATTAAATTTTTTGTAATCTTTAATAGTAAAAATTAAATTGATATTTAATTCTTGCTTTTACAAAATAATATATATTTATATATTTGATTATTAAAATTTGTAATTTATGTGTGGAATAGTAGGTTTATATTTAAAAAAGAAAAAATTGCATAATAAGCTAGGTTTTTATTTAAGTGGCATGCTTGATAACATGTCATCAAGAGGACCAGATTCAGCAGGTTTTGCAATATACAACAACAATGATTCAAAAAAATATTACAAATACTCTCTTTGTTTAAATAAAACATTATCAACTGGATTTGAGCAAGATATTAAAAAAAATTTTAAAGATATAACAATAAAAAATATTTCAGATCATGTAGTTGTTTATACTTCAGTTGCACCTAAAAAATTTATTTCTTACATTCAAAAAAACTTTAGTGAAATTGCATTAGTAGGTTATGGAAGGTCAATTGAGATTTTTAAACAAGTTGGAAACCCAAAAGAAATCGTAAAAAAATTTAAACTAGAAAAATTTTCAGGTTCACATGCTATAGGTCATACCAGAATGGCAACTGAAAGTGCGATAACAGTCGATGGATCACATCCTTATTCAACTGGAGAGGATGAATGCTTAGTTCATAACGGGTCTTTATCTAATCACAATAATCTGCGAAGACAATTAATCAAAAAAGGTAAAAATTTTGATTCTTTAAATGATACTGAAGTAGCTGCAGGTTATATAAGTCAAAAATTATCAGAAAATAAATCCATGAAAAAAACTTTAACAGAATGTCTTACAGATTTAGATGGTTTTTATACTTTTATTGTAGGTACTAACAAAGGATTTGCTGTTTTAAGAGATGAAATAGCATGCAAACCTGCAGTTATTGCAGAAAATAATGATTATGTTGCTGTAGCCTCTGAATTTCAAGCTATCGCACATCTACCATATGTGAACAAATCTAATATTTATGAACCAAAACCTGGAGTTGTATATACATGGGGAAAATAGAAAATTTAGATTTTAAAAAAAGCACTTTAAGAAAAATAAATAACTATCTTCAAAACATTAGTTATAAAAACAACAAAAGAGAATTTACTGTAAAAAATCCAAGTGGACACCACGCACTATGCGCAGGATTAACTGAAAACATATCTGTAAATATAAAGGGTCATGTAGGATATTATTGTGGAGGAATGAATCAAAAAGCACATATTACTATTAACGGTAATGCTGGAACTGGTTTAGGTGAAAATATGATGTCTGGCTTAATCCATGTAAAAGGTAATGCTTCCCAGTCTGCTGGAGCTACTGCACATGGAGGGACTATTATTATAGATGGCGACACTAGCTCTCGCTGCGGTATTTCAATGAAAGGTATTGATATAATTGTAAAAGGATCTGTAGGTCATATGTCTGGATTCATGGCGCAGTCAGGAACAATGCTTATTTGTGGAGATGCCGGTGAAGCACTTGGCGATAGCATCTATGAAACAATTATTTATCTAGCAGGTAAACCCAAAAGTTTAGGTGTCGATTGTGTTGAAAAAAAAATGAATAAAAAAGATATAAAAAAAATTGAAGATTTATTAAAAATTGGAAAGATAAAAAATCTTAACTCACATAATTTCAAAAAATTTGGATCTCAGAGAAAACTATATAATTTTAATATAGATAACTTGTCTGATTACTAGTATGGCAAAAAAGAAAAAAAATCTATTTACTACTCCACGCAAATCCTGGACCTTTGATGATTATACGAATTCAGAAATAAGAAGGGCAGCTGCAACGGGCATATATGATATTCGTGGAGGTGGCTCAAAGAGAAAATTACCCCATTTTGATGACCTACTTTTTTTAGGAGCCTCTATGTCTAGATATCCACTTGAAGGATACAGAGAAAAATGTGCAACAAACGTTGTCTTAGGAACAAGATTTGCAAAAAAACCTTTAGAACTTGATATTCCAATAACTATCGCAGGCATGAGTTTTGGAGCCTTATCTGGTCCTGCTAAAGAAGCTTTAGGTAGGGGGGCATCTATAGCTGGAACCTCAACAACAACTGGAGATGGTGGAATGACCAAAGAGGAGAGGGGTCAATCGAAAACACTTGTGTACCAACTTCTTCCTTCTCGTTATGGAATGAATCCTGATGATTTGAGAAAAGCTGATGCTATTGAAGTTGTAATTGGTCAAGGAGCAAAACCTGGAGGAGGAGGTATGTTATTAGGCCAAAAAATTAGTGACCGTGTCGCAGAAATGAGAGATCTTCCTAAAGGTATTGATCAAAGATCAGCTTGTCGACATCCTGATTGGACTGGTCCTGATGATCTAGCTATAAAAATTACTGAATTAAGAGAAATAACGCAATGGAAAGTGCCAATATTTGTTAAAATTGCAGGAGCAAGACCTTATTATGATACTGCTTTGGCTATAAAAGCAGGAGCTGACGTAGTTGTACTTGATGGAATGCAGGGAGGGACAGCAGCAACACAAGAAGTTTTTATTGAAAATGTTGGACAACCTACATTAGCTTGCATACGTCCTGCAGTGGATGCACTTCAAGATTTAAATATGCATCGAAAAGTGCAATTGATTATTTCCGGAGGAATTAGAAATGGAGCTGATGTTTCAAAGGCACTTGCTCTTGGTGCGGATGCCGTTTCTATTGGATCAGCAGCTATGATAGCAATTGGAGATAATGATCCTAAATGGGAAAAAGATTATAAAAAACTTGGAACAGTATCAGGAGCATATGACGACTGGCATGAAGGAAAAGATCCAGCTGGTATATCTACGCAAGATAAAAAATTAATGAAAAGATTAGATCCTGTAAAAGCAGGTAGAAAATTATCAAATTATTTGAAAGTTATTACTCTAGAGGCACAAACAATAGCAAGAGCTTGCGGTAAAAATAATTTGCATAATTTAGAACCTGAAGATCTATGTGCATTAACCGTTGAATCTGCTGCTATGGCCCGAGTTCCTTTAGCTGGCACAAATTGGATACCAGGCTTAGATAAATAATTTAATAATTTATTATTATTTAAATTTATGTAATTTTTTTTAGTTCAGTTTTGATCGGTTTGAAGTGAACTATTTCAATATTTTCATTTAAATTTGGATTAAAGAAATAATTATGAAAAAAAGTATATTTCCACTTTGCATCATTTTTTTTTAATTTTGTAATACTAACTGGGAAATAAAAACCAGTCTCTCTTTCAAAGAATTGTGCAATTAATTTTTTTTTCTTAATAATTTTTAAGTACAATTCTGAATAAATATCAAAAGTTGCTGTAAAGGAACCATCAAAATTACTAGGAGTATTGTAATATTCTGATGAAAGAAATTTTACAATTTTATCAAACCTTATCTCAGGTTCATTTGTTTGCTTAATCATAAATTCAAACATTTTAGCCGTATCAATGCAATTTCTTTCAAGTAGTACCGATCTGATACTACACAGTTCTTTGCTTGATTTAATTTCAGATAAATTGGCTACAGTTCCATCAGATGGTTTACCACTAAACATTCTAAAATTACGTTGTCGAATACTACATTGCCAAACAACAAAATTACTCCAACCAATTTTTGTCATTTCAAATTTATAAATTTAACAATCTAAAGTATTATCTCTTTCCCATTGAGTTATTATACTTGATTTATTCGTTTTTGATTTTTTGAAGCCAATCTTCTTTTCTTTAGACGAATTATACTTCTTAATTTCTCTATTTTTTAAAGTAATGTAGGAATTGATTACATCTTTACCAAATGCAGACTTAAGCACTTTACTATTATTAAGATTATTTAATGCTTGATTTAGACTTAATGGTAATTTTTTTGCACCTTTAACTTTATGAGCTTCTGCATACATATTGACATGAATTGGTTTACCTGGATTTCTCTTTTTATCTAAACCATCTAAACCTGCTGCAATGATACCTGCTTGTAATAAATAAGGATTAGTTGCTCCATCCATTAATCGTAATTCAAATCTTCCAGAGCCTGGAACACGTATCATATGAGTTCTATTATTACCAGAATAGGT
>CACKTS010000006.1 GCA_902603095.1 uncultured Alphaproteobacteria bacterium | reverse complement strand
ATGGTAAAAAAGGAGCAGGTGATTTGATTCCATCTAATGCTACTTTAATTTTTGATATAGAAATCATAGATATTCAACCACCAGGTTATAAAATCATTAATTCAATGAAAATTGATAATTATCAAAATGGAAATTATATTTTTATAGATATTAGAACAAAGAAAGAAAGAGATAAGACAGGTATCATTCCAGGCTCCTTAGAGATTACTGCATTTGACATTAATGGAAAATTTGAACCAGAATTTATGAAAACTATAGAGAGAAAAGTAGATTATTTAGATGATAATATTGTATTTATAAGCAACAAAGGTGATATATCCTCAATACTAGCTAATGGTTTTGTTGAACAACTTGGTGCTACTAACATGTTTTCACTTGAAGGTGGAATTCAGAAACTCATTCAAGAAAATTACACACTAATAAAAAAATAATTATTAATATTCTGATTAAAATTTAATTTTTAAATTATTTTTTGAAGCAATATTTAAAATAAATTGCCATGCTGTTCTACCAGTTCTGTTTCCTCTTTGTAAACTCCATTGAATGGCCTCTTTTTTTATTTTATCATTAAATGAAATATTATAGTAAATACAATAAGCCTCTATTATTTTAATATAATCGTTCTGAGACAGTTTGTGAAAACCTAACCATAACCCAAATCTATCACTTAAGCTAATTTTTTCTTCGACATTTTCATCTGTATGTATTGCAGATGATCTTTCATTATCAATCATATCTCTTGGCATAAGATGTCTTCTATTTGATGATACATATAATAAAATGTTTGTAGGTTGGTTTTGTATACTTCCATCTAATGTTGATTTAATTATTTTGTAATCACTATCAATTTTTTCAAAAGATAAATCATCAATAAATAAAATAAATCTAGACTCTTCAATTTTACCTATTAAGTTATAAATATATTGTATATCTAAAATATTATTTTTATTTATTTGTATTAATTTTAAATTTTTATGATTATTTAAGACATTATTAAAAACAGATTTTATTAATGTGCTTTTTCCATTACCTCTTGCACCCCATAAAAGTGCATTATTTGTAAAATTTCCTTGTGCAAAATTTATTGTATTTTCAGTTAGTGATTTCTTTTGATAATCAACACCAATCATTAAATCTAAATTCAAAAATTTGATATTTTTAACTATTTGAATATTTTTATTTTCATTATTCCAAATAAAGTAGGAATTTTTCTTTATTTTTTCTCTTAAAAAAAAGTTTTTAAAAAACATATATTTTCTTAGTTTAATTGCTTTTTTCTTTTACACAGTATAAGAAATCTCTCAAATTAATAATCAAGGAAATTTATGGAATCTATTGGCGCATTTCTACCACTTATACTTATTTTTGGAGTTTTTTATCTCTTATTAATTCGACCTCAACAAAAAAAGGTAAAACAACATAGAGAAATGTTAAATAATCTAAGAAGAGGTGATAAAATTATAACTTCTGGAGGAATTATAGGAACTATAAATAAAGTAGCTGATAATCGTGAGCTCCAATTACAAGTTTCTGAAAATGTTGAAATTAAAATAGCTCCTGGAATGGTTGCAGATTTATATGTAACAACAGAACAAGAAAAAAAGCAACTTAATAATGAGAAAAATGATGAAAAAAAAGGTGGAGTATTATCAAGTTTTATTGGTAAAAAAAAATAATCTATTATGAAAAACTATCCATTATGGAAGATTATAATTGTTTTTTTATTAGTTTCAGCAGGTGTAATATTTGCAATACCATCAATTTTATACAAAGAAGATACAGGTAATTGGTATTTAGATAATCGTTTAAATTTAGGACTTGATCTTCAAGGTGGTTCATATTTGTTACTTGAAGTTCAAACAGACGTTTTAATTACTGAAGAGTTCGAAAATTTTAGTGATACAATAAGGATAATTTCAAGAGAAAATAGAATTAAAATCAATAATATTGAACAAAAAGGTGATGAATTAAAAATTCGCTTTGATTCATCTGAAAATTTAAATGAAATAAGAAATTCTTTTTTACAAAATTATCGATCTGTTAAATTTAATATTAATAATAATGTAGCATCTATACAAATTGATCAATTATATAAAAAATCAATTCAAGACTCTGCAATAAAACAATCTTTAGAAATAGTTAGGAAAAGAATTGATGAATCAGGTACAAAAGAACCATTAATTCAACGTTCAGGCAGAGATAGAATATTATTACAACTTCCCGGAGTTAAAAATCCAGAGAGGATAAAAGATTTATTAGGTAAAACCGCCAAATTAAATTTTCATATGGTAGACGATGAAGACTCTAAATCTTTATCTCTCAACCTTGCTCCTTTTGGTAAAATGATTGTTGCTGATATTAATTCTGAAGAAACAAAATATTTACTTGAAAAAAAATCAAGAGTAGGTGGAGAAAATTTAATTGATGCTTATGCTTCATTTGATCAAACAGAAGGACATGCTGTATCTTTTAGATTTGATACTACTGGTGCACAAAAGTTTGGTAAAGCGACATCAGAAAATATTGGTAAGAGATTTGCTGTTGTTCTTGATGGAGTAGTTATTACAGCTCCAGTAATTAATTCAGCAATCACAGGTGGATCAGGTATTATAACAGGCAATTTTACTTCGCAAGAAGCTACAGATTTAGCAGTTTTATTAAGAGCAGGAGCCTTACCAGCTCCCCTCGAAATAGTTGAAGAAAGGTCAGTAGGCCCGGGTTTAGGAGCAGACTCAATAGCTGCTGGTAAAATAGCATCTATAATTGGAATGATTCTCGTGTGTATTTTTATGATTCTGATTTATGGATCATTTGGTTTTATTGCTAATATTTCACTTATTGCTAATTTGTTTATAATTCTAGCACTCTTAGGAACAATAGGAGCTACACTTACCTTGCCAGGTATAGCAGGTATTGTTTTAACTATAGGTATGGCTGTAGACGCAAATGTATTAATTTTTGAAAGAATAAAAGAAGAAAATCTTAAGAATAAAAAAATCTTTGATAGTATTAAAAAAGGATTTGATAGAGCCCTTTCAACCATTTTAGATGCTAATATTACAACATTAATTGCTTCATTATTATTATTTGTCTTTGGTTCCGGTCCTATTAAAGGTTTTTCTATAACTTTGTCTTTAGGCGTGATTGCATCTATGTTTACAGCTCTTATGCTTACGAATTTACTTGTTCATTTATATGTTTCTTTTGCATCTAAAAAGGAGATTAATTTATAATGTTTGGTTTAAATAAAATTATTCCAATAAATTCAGATTATAAATTTTTAAATTATAGAAAAAATTTTTATATAATTTCTAGTATTGCTATAGGTTTAGCTTTGTTACTTCTTTTGTTTAAAGGATTAAACTTAGGAATTGATTTTAAAGGTGGGACATTAATAGAAGTATCTACAAAAAATACTAATATTGGTGAATTAAGAGATATTCTATCACCTAATTTTAAAGAAGTTTCTTTACAAGAATTTGGTGATGAAAAAACAATAATTATACGTTTGCAAAATGAAAATAACCAAGAAAGTATTGAGACAGTAAATAAAGTAAAAAAAATTATTAATGATAAAGTATCAGAATTTCGAAGATCAGAATTTGTGGGTCCAACTGTAAGTTCAGAGTTATTGTGGAAAGGTTTTCAAGCTGTATCCTTTGCTTTATTTGCTATCCTAATATACATTTGGTTGCGTTTCGAATGGCAATTTGGATTTGGTGCAGTTGTTGCTCTTACTCACGATGTTTTATTTACTTTGGGCATTTTATCTATTTTAAATATTGAATTTTCACTATCAACAATTGCAGCTATTTTAACAATAGCCGGCTATTCTATAAATGATACGGTAGTAATATTTGATAGAGTAAGAGAAAATTTAAGAAAATATAAAAAATTAGAACTTTTAGATTTATTCAATATGTCAATTAATAATACATTATCTAGAACAATAATGACAAGTATTACAACTCTCCTAGCTCTTGTCTCTCTCTATGTATTTGGTGGAGAAGTTATAAAACCTTTTGCATTGACAATGATTATTGGTGTTTTGGTTGGGACTTATTCTTCAATTTATATTGCGGTCCCAACATTATTAGTTTTTAAGTTTAGACCGCAAGATGAAGATGAAAATTAATTTAGATATTTTTTGAAAATTCTTCTGATACTTTTTCCCAATTAACAAGATTATCAATAAAAGCTTTTAAATAATCTGGACGCCTATTTCTGTAATCAACATAATATGAATGTTCCCAAACATCACAACCTAATAAAGGAATGTGACCATGTACTATTGGATTTTCAGCATTAGGAGTTTTCGTAACTTCTAATTTTCCCTTATTTAAAACCAACCAACACCATCCTGAACCAAATTGACCAATACCAGCATTAATGAATTGTTCCTTCATACTATCAACAGATTCAAAATCTTCTTTAATTTTATTTTCTAATTCTGATGGTATTTTTCCATTAGGATTATTTTTCATTACTTCCCAAAAATGCACATGATTTAAATGTTGTGAAACATTATTAAACACTGGAGCAATTTTGTTATAAGAATTTTTTACAATTTCTTCTATTGATTCTTCATTAAAATTATTTTCTTTAATAAATTTATTACCATTAGTTACATATGCCATATGATGTTTATCATGGTGTAACTCTAAAGTTTCAGCAGACATATAAGGTGCTAGTGAGTCTTTACTATATGGCAAATCTGGTAGTTCTAGATTTATCATTTCTTATTCCTTTATTTATAAAATTTGTTTTAAGAATTTACCTGTAAAGCTTTTTTTAATATTTGCAATATCTTCAGGAGTTCCCTTCCCAACAATTTGACCACCTTTTACACCACCCAAGGGACCTAAATCTATTATGTAATCAGCAGTTTTAATAACATCTAAATTATGTTCAATAACTATAACTGTATTACCTTCATCTACCAAAGTATGTAGAATTTTTAATAATTTATTTACATCATCAAAATGTAAGCCAGTAGTTGGCTCATCTAATATATATAAAGTTTTACCCGTAGATCTTTTTGACAATTCTTTAGATAATTTTATTCTTTGAGCCTCACCACCTGATAATGTTGTCGCAGATTGACCTATTTTAATATAATCTAATCCTACTTCCATTAAAGTTTTTAATTTTTGTTTTATAGAAGGTATTTTTGAGAAGAAATTATATCCTTCCTCAACTGTCATATCCAAAATATCCGCAATTGATTTATTATTGTATTTTATTTCAAGTGTTTCCCTGTTGTAACGTTTACTTTTACAAATGTCACATTCAACATATACATCAGCAAGAAAATGCATCTCGATTTTTTTTACTCCATCTCCTTCACAAGACTCACATCTACCCCCCTTAACATTAAAAGAAAATCTACCTGGCTTGTATCCTCTTGCAGCAGACTCATTTAATCCTGCATACCAATCTCTTATAGGTGTAAAGCAACCTGTATAAGTTGCTGGATTTGATCTTGGTGTTCTTCCAATAGGAGATTGATCTATATCGATAACTTTATCAATATTTTTAATTCCTTTAAAATTAAAGTAAGTTTCATCTTTATTTAATGATTTATTAAAATATTCATCTAATCTTTTATATAGTGTATCAATAATAAGCGACGACTTACCACTTCCAGATACTCCTGTGACACAAATTAAGTTACCCAATGGAAATTTTACTTCCAAATTGTTAAGATTATTTGTTTTTATTTTTTGCAGAGTAAAAATTTTGTTTTTATCAAATTTTCTTCTATTTTTTGGTATAGCTATATTTTTTTTCTTATTTAGATATTGAGCAGTTAAGCTATTGTTATTTTTAAGAATATTTTTTAAATTTCCTTCAGCTATTACTTTTCCTCCATGTATTCCTGCTTTTTCGCCTATATCAATAATATGATCAGCTTGTTTAATTGCATCTTCATCATGCTCTACTACAATCACTGTGTTCCCTAAATCTCTTAGTTTAAATAATGTTCTTATTAATTGATGATTATCTTTTTGATGAAGTCCTATTGATGGCTCATCTAGCACATATAAAACTCCAGTTAATCCTGATCCAATTTGACTTGCAAGTCTAATCCTCTGACTTTCACCTCCAGATAAACTTTTACTTGCTCTTGAAAGTGATAGATAATCTAGACCAACTCTGTTTAAAAATTCTAATCTATCCTTAATTTCTTTAATAACACCTTCTGCAATCTTATTTTCACTTGTAGATAAATTTTTATTTAATTTGTTAAACCAATCAAAACATTCATCTATAGATTTTCTAGTTATTTGCCCTATATGACTGTCAGCTATTTTTACTGCTAAAGCCTTTTTATTTAATCGATATCCATTACAAACTTCACAATCTCTTTCTGATAGATATTTTTCTAATTCGTACTGCACCCACCATCTTTCAGTTTCAGAATATTTTCTATCTATAAAATTAATTATCCCCTCAAACTCACTTATAAATTCCTCATTATTATTCTCATCTCCATATAAAATGATATTTTGCAAATCTTTAGGTATTTTATACCAAGGTGTCTTCACATCTATTTTATATGCTTTTAAAATTTTTGAGATTGTTTCTACAAAAAATTTTTTTTGGTAACCAAATACTTTAGTTTCCCAAGGTTTAATTGCACCTTTTAAAATTGATCTTGAATCATCAGGAACAATCTTTTTATCATCAAAAAACTTTTCCACTCCTATACCATCACATTCATCACATGCTCCCATTGGTGCATTGAAACTAAATAGTCTTGGTTCAATCTCTTCAATTGAAAATCCAGAAACTGGACAAGCAAATTTTGATGAAAAAGTGCTAATTTTCTTAGACTCTAAATTTTCTAAGTATATTAAACCATCAGATAATGTAAGAGCGACCTCAATACTTTCAGCTAATCTTTGTTGAATGTTTTTCTTAATAACTAATCTATCAACTAAAACGTCAATATTGTGTTTAAAATTTTTCTTTAAATTAGGTATTTCATCAATTTCATAAATATTTCCATCAACTTTTAATCTTTGAAAACCTTTTTTCTTTAATTCTTCAATTTCTTTTTTGTATTCACCTTTTCTATCTCTAACAATTGGAGATAAAATATATGCTTTATCATTTTTATTATTATTAATTATGTTATCACAAATTTCACTTACTGATTGTGATTTTATCGGAAGTCCAGTTACAGGTGAATAAGGTGTGCCAACTCTTGCAAATAATACTCTTAAATAATCATATATTTCTGTCACAGTCCCAACTGTGCTTCTTGGATTTTTTTGAGTAGTTTTTTGTTCTATCGAGATAGCTGGTGATAAACCTTCGATAGCATCAACATCAGGTTTATTCATCATTTGTAAGAATTGTCTTGCATATGCAGATAAACTTTCAACGTATTTTCTTTGACCTTCAGAATAAATTGTATCAAATGCTAAAGTTGATTTACCAGAACCACTAACTCCAGTTATTACAACAAGCTTATTTTTTGGAATCTCAAGATTTATATTTTTTAAATTGTGTTCTCTTGCACCTTTTATAACAATTTTATCTTGATTCATTAATTTACTGATAGTTTATTTAAATAATTTGTTATAAAGATATATATACAAATATTATGGTTGGTAGTGTTAATAAGGTAATCCTTTTAGGAAATTTAGGCAGAGACCCTGATATCAGATCTATGCAATCTGGAAGTAAAATGGCATCTTTTTCAATAGCTACTTCTAAACGCTGGAAAGATAAAAATACTCAAGAACAAAAAGAAAAAACCTCATGGCACAATATTGTTGTTTTTGGTGATGGTTTAGTTGATATTGTTGAAAAATATGTAAAAAAAGGTTCTAAAATTTATGTAGAAGGTGAGTTACAAACTCGAAAATGGCAGGACCAAGAAGGTAAAGATAGATATACCACTGAGGTTGTTCTTCAAGGTTATAATTGTAATTTGACTCTCCTAGATTCAAGAAATCAATCAAATACTAATATAGAAAATCAATCAGATAACACTCAAGATAGCTCTATTTCAGATAATAATTTTGATTCAAATTCAAATGATTCTTCTGATTTAGATGAAGATATTCCATTTTAATATTATACATTAATAATTTAGTATAAATTATTGAAAAATATATTTTTTTTATACATTTATTTGTATTTTATAAGATTGTATAAATTTAATCAATTTGATATAAAAAAACTATATTTTTCGCAGAAAACTCATAAAAATTAGTGACAGATAATAATATAGATTCAGATAGTACAAATACTAATAATATTTCTAATATTTCATTAGTAGAAGAAATGAAGAAGTCTTATCTAGATTATGCAATGTCTGTAATTGTAAGTAGAGCACTTCCGGATTGTAGAGATGGACTTAAACCAGTCCATAGAAGAATACTTTATGCTATGAATGAATCTGGTTATAATTTTAACAAAGCTTATAGAAAATCAGCTAGAATTGTTGGCGATGTCATGGGTAAATATCATCCTCATGGTGATGGAGCAATTTATCAGTCAATGGTGAGAATGGCTCAAGATTTTTCTATGAGATTAGAATTAATTGACGGGCAAGGTAATTTTGGATCTTTAGATGGTGATCCACCTGCAGCTATGCGTTATACAGAAGCAAGATTAGCAAAAGTAGCTGAAAAAATAGTTGCTGATTTAGAAAAAGAAACAATAAATTTTCAACCAAACTATGATGACAGTACTTTAGAGCCATCTGTTTTACCTGCACAATTTCCAAATTTACTTGTAAATGGAGCTTCAGGAATTGCTGTTGGAATGGCAACTAATATTGCTCCACATAATTTAGGAGAGGTAATAGATGCAACTCTTTATTTAATTGAAAATCCGAATTCAGACTTAGAAGAATTATCTAAATATATTTTTGGCCCAGATTTTCCAACTGGTGGTCAGATAATAGGTAAAAAAGGTATTATAGATGCTTTTCAAACTGGTAAAGGAGGAGTCGTTCTTAGATCTAAAACATCTATAGAGAATTTTAAAAAAGATAGAGAAGCTATAATAATCCATGAAATACCTTATCAAGTAAATAAATCTAAATTAATTGAAAAAATTGCTGAAACTGTAAAAAATAATATTATTGAAGGGATTTCTGACCTCAGAGATGAATCGGATCGTAATGGAGTACGTGTTGTAATCGAACTTAAGAAAGATGTTGATGCAAATATTATTTTAAATCAGCTTTATAAAAACACACTTCTTCAAACCACTTTCAATTCAAATATGTTAGCTCTAAACAAGGGCAAGCCTGAACAGATGAACCTAAAAGAAATGTTATCAGCATTTATAGAATTTAGAGAAGAGGTAATAACTAAAAAAACTATATTTGATTTAAACAAAGCTAGAGATAAAGCCCATGTATTATTAGGTTTGGTTGTGGCTAATGCAAATATAGATGAAATTATTGATCTAATAAAATCATCAAAGGATTCAAAAGAAGCTAGGCATAAGTTAATTAATACAAAATGGAAGCTTAATAATAAAAATATTAACTTTATAAAACTAGTTGATGAAGACACTACTCAATTAAATAAAAACATCTTTATATTGACAGAAAGTCAAGCTAGAGCAATTTTAGAACTTAGATTGCATAGATTAACTTCATTAGAAAGAGATGATATTCAAAAAGATTTAGAAAAATTAATTTTAGAAATTAAAAATTATTTAGAAATTTTACAGTCACGATCAAAACTTTTAGAGGAAATAAAAAAAGAATTAACTGAAATAAAAAAAGAATTTGCAACACCTAGGAAAAGTGAAATAATTAATAGAGAATATGAAGAAGTTGATGATTTAAAATACATTCAAAAAGAGGATATAGTTATTACTATATCTAACAATGGTTATATAAAAAGAACTTTGCTTGAAAATTATCGGGCACAAAACAGGGGTGGAAAAGGTAAGACTGGAATGTCAACCAGGGAAGAGGATTTTGTTAAAGAAATTCATCTTGCTGACACACATACTAAGTTGTTAGTTTTTTCTACACTAGGAAAAGTTTATGCATTAAAATCTCACGATATTCCAGAGGCATCTTTAAAGGCTAGAGGAAAACCAATTGTTAATTTACTTCCTTTTTCTAATGATGAAAAAATAGCAACTTTTCTTCCACTTCCATTAAATGAAGAATCCTGGTTTAATAGTCTGATAATTTTTGCAACAAAAAAAGGTATGGTTAGGAAAAACAAATTAATTGATGTTGCCAAAAGTGGTAAAAGGGAATTAAGAGATAGTGGAAAATTAGCTATAAAACTTGATTCACAAGATCAGTTAATAGGTATAAAATTAGCAAATGAATTTGATGACATCCTTCTTTCAACAAAAAATGGTAAGTGCCTAAGATTTCCTTTAGAAAAACTAAGACTATTTTCTGGATTAAATTCTTCAGGAGTAAGAGGTATTAAATTAGAAAAAAACAATTACGTGATTTCTCAGGCTATACTTAAGCATTCTAAAATTGATATAAATATTAGACAAGATTATCTTAGAGCTGCATCTGAAAACAGAAAGAATACAATTAGTCTAAAACCTGACTTTAATGATTTACATAATAATGAAGAATTTCTTCTTGCTTTAACAACTAATGGTTATGGAAAAAGATCTTCTGCATATGAGTATAGAATTTCAAATAGAGGCGGTAAGGGCATAACAGGTATTATTACCTCTGAAAAAAATGGTGAAGTTTTAGATTGTTTTGTCATTAATGAAAGTGATCAAATTATATTGGTCACTGATAAAGGGCAAATAATTCGTGTTAATGTTAATCAAATTAGAATAGCAGGTAGATCTACTAAGGGCGTTAGTGTCTTTAAAATACCAGAAAGTGATTCTATTGTCTCAGTTTCCAGAATTCAAGATATAGATACTGCAAATGAATAAAATTGGAATATATCCTGGTACTTTTGACCCGTTGACAAACGGTCATCTAAATATCATTCAAAGATCATTAAAGGTAGTTGATAAATTAATAATTGGCGTAGCTGATAATTTAAATAAAAAACCTTTATTAAGTATTAAAGAAAGAGAAGAAATCATTTTAAATGATGTATTTTCATTAAAATTAGATACGAAGAAAATAGAAATTCATTCAGTTAAAGGACTTTTAATTGATTTTGCAATGAATCATAATGCAAACTGTATAATAAAAGGTTTAAGAGCGGTTTCTGATTTTGAATATGAATTACAAATGACTGGCATGAACTTTCAATTAAATCCAGATATTGAGACTGTTTTTTTAATGTCTTCAGATAATCATTCGTTTATCTCTTCTAATTTAGTTAAAGAAGTTCATAAACTTGGAGGTGACGTATCTAAATTTGTTTCAAAAAATACTATAAGCATTTTAAATAAGAAAAACTCATCATCATAGGACTTGCGTTCATGAAATTTGAACTATATAGACAATGACATTGTTGGGCCCTTAGCTCAGTTGGTAGAGCAATTCCCTTTTAAGGAATGGGTCACAGGTTCGAATCCTGTAGGGCTCACCATTTTTTGATGAAACAAACTATAATTAAAAATATTGCAACTGGAATTTCAAAAAAATGTGATATTTTATATAAAAATGAAAGTATTTTAGAAGTTGTCTTAGTTGGAACAACAATTAAAATAATATTAAAAAAAAAGTCTAATGTCTACATTGGTTATTACAAAGAAATGGAATTTATTTCTGAAGGTTAAATTTTTTAAGTATAGAATCTTCATTTTTTAAATCTTCTTTCAAAAATCTTTCAATTTTTTTTGATTTAATCAGTTTTCCTTTCCCAATACCAGGACAATTAATTGCAATATCTTCATTCCAAACTTTAGGATTCATATTTTCATTCCAAAATGGCCATGTTCTACATTGAGTAGGTCTGCTATTATATACTGAACATTTTTTATCTTTTAAAAATATACAATTTCCGTCAAGTTCATATTTTTCAGATAAGTGAATAAAACCATCAGTAATTTTACAATACTTTTCTTTAAATTTTTTTATTGAAATCTTAAAATATTTTGAAAATCTTTTTAGGTCAATATCACTTAAATAAACAAAACCATAAGATCCTCTTGAAACACAACAATTACCAGAACCTTGGCATTCAAATCTTATTCCTTTTTTATAATCAATAGTTTCCATTATCCTGCATTTAATGTTCTTATTGCTGTATCACGTTCATGAATATACAATAAATCTTTTAGATTTTTATTATTTTTTAATTGTGGATCAGTATTTATAATATTTTCTGCATATAATTTAGCCTCTTCTAATAAATCGCCATCAAAACTTAAATCTGCAACATTAAAAGAAGGTAAACCTGACTGTTTTTTCCCTAATATTTCTCCTGGTCCTCTTATTTTTAAATCTTCTTCTGCAATAATAAAACCATCATTAGTTTGTGTCATAATATTCAATCTTTTTTTTGCTGAATCATTAATATTTTCTTTATGTAAAAGTATACAATATGAATCTTCATCATTTCTTCCTACTCGACCCCTTAACTGGTGAAGTTGAGCTAATCCAAATCTTTCTGCGTGCTCAATTATAATTGTAGTTGCTGATTTAATGTCAATTCCAACTTCAATTACTGTAGTAGATACTAAAATTCGAAAATCTTCATTTTTAAATTTCTCCATTATTAGTTCTTTATCTTTATCACCTAATTGTCCATGAATAAGCAATACCTTATTTTTAAATATTTTACTAAGTGAATTAAAACGATCTTTTGCAGCCTTAAGATCAAGTTCTTGAGATTCTTCTATAAGAGGACAAACCCAAAAAAATTTATCATCTGAATTGTTTACTTTATTTTTAATTCTTGCAATTAAATTATTTTCTTTTTTTAGGTTTAATGAAGATGTTTTTATAGGTTTTCGACCAATAGGTTTTTCTATTAGTTTACTTTCATCCATATCACCATATGCTGCAAGAGTTAAAGTTCTAGGAATTGGTGTTGCACTCATAACTAATATAGATGGGCGAAAACCTTTATAGTTAAAAGCCATTCTTTGATAAACACCAAATCTATGCTGTTCATCAATAACTGATAAGCCTAATTTTTTAAAATTAACTCCATCTTGAATAAGTGCATGGGTACCAATTATTATTTGTGTATTGCCTTTTATAATTTTGTCTAACTTTTCTAATCTTCTTTTACCTTTATCTTTTCCTGTAAGTATATCTATTTCAATAGGAAAATCCTTAATTAACTTTGAGATATTATCATAATGCTGGTATGCAAGAATACTAGTAGGAGCCATCAAGGTTGCTTGGTATCCAGATTCAATAACTGTTAACATTGATAATAAAGCTACAATAGTTTTACCAGAACCTACATCTCCCTGAAGTAATCTAATCATTTGTTTATTTGAAATAAGGTCATTTTGAATTTCACTTACAACTTTTATTTGTGATTTAGTAAGTTTAAATTCTAAATTTTTAATCAAATTATTTTTCAATTTATTATCATTTTTAAAAATTACTGATTTTTTTTTATTATCAATAGTTCTAATAATACAAATTGCTAGCTGGTGTGCTAATAATTCATCAAAAGCTAATCTTCTTCTAAATAGATTTTTTTCACTATATGTATCTTCAATTTCTGGATTATGTAATTTTTCTAAAGATTCCTTCCATGATACAAAATTATATTTTTTAATTAATTTTTCATCTATCCATTCTTTTAAATTTGGAATTAAATTCAAAACTTGATTTGATAATTTAATAAAGCTTTTCATGTTTAAGCCTGCAGTCAAACTATAAACAGGTTCCTTTTCTCTTAATAACTGAACATCTGAAATATTTTCTATATTTGATGGATGGGTAATTTGAAATTTATTTTTAAAAAATTCTAATTTTCCAGATATCATTTTAATACTTTTAATAGGTAAAACTGATCTAATTACTGGATGTCTTGCATTAAAATAAACTATATCAATCTGTGTTTCATTTGCTAAACAACTTACACGATATGGTTGTCTCCTAAATTTAGAAGGATAATGTTTTATAACCTCTATTTTAAGAGTGACTAATTGATTAATTGGAGCATCATTAATGTTTTCATAATATTTTTTTTCAATAATTTTATATGGAAAATGCCATAAGAAATGCACATTTAAATTAATGCCTAATTTGTTAATAATGTATTCTAATTTGGGTCCTACACCTTTTAATTTATTGATAGGTGAGAGTAATAAGTCTAAATATGCAGGTCTCATAGAATATTATAATTTTTTTACTATATTCTATTATTAATTATATGACATTAAATTCACTAAAAAAGATTATCAAATATAGATCTACTTATTCAGGAACAAAAGAGACCGATTTATTGTACAAAAAATATTTTATTAACAATCTAAATCAATTTAGTGAAAATGAATTAATATTATTAAAATCTGTCTTTGATATTTATTCAGATAAAGAAATATATGAGATTCTTACAAAAAAAACTCAAGTAAATATAAAATTCAAAAATCTTTTTGAAAAAATCAATATTATATAAATGAAATCAATAGGTCCTGTAGTTGATAAAACTGAAGCTTTTATAATCACAGAGATATTTCACAAAAGTGATATATCTTTAGTTTATATAGGAAAAGATGAGAGGGAAATATTAAATATTAAAAATAAGTTAAGTTGGCTGATTCCAGATATAACTGTCCTTCTTTATAAAGCTTGGGATCAAATTCCATACGATAATATTTCACCTTCTAAAGAAATTCAAACATCTCGTTTAGATACACTTTTTCATCTTAGTTCAAAAAATCAATCAAAAATGATTATTTTAACAACATTGAATGCAATAATTCAAAAAACTTTACCAAAAAATGAAATTACAAAAAATTTTGTTACAATTTCAAAAAAATCTAAAATTAAAATAGATAAGATTCTGCTTTTACTTATTAAATTAGGTTATGAAAGAAATTCATTAGTAAGAGATAAATCAGAATTTGCGATAAGAGGCTCAATAATTGATATTTTTCTTCCACACTTTGATAAACCAATTAGAATAGATTTATTTGATGATGAAATTGACTCTATTTTTGAATTTGATCCAATATCACAAAAAAGACTTAAAGAGTCTAAAATAGAATCTTTTACACTTAATCCGAGTAGTGAATTAATTATAGATAAAATAAAGATAGAAAAATTTAGATCTGAGTTCAGATCTATATTTCAAAATTATAGAAAGAGTCAAACGTATGAATTGTTTTCTTCAGGAATCGTTCCTTCTGGCGGTGAACAATTTCTTCCCTTATTTTATGATAATTTAGAAACATTATTCGATTATTGTGAAAATAGTCAAATATTAATTCATAATGATATTATTGAGTTGTTTAATGAAAGAACTGAGAACTTAAATGATTACTTTGATGCAAGAAATAACTCAAAAGACTCATTTTTTCTAAAGCCACATTATCTATTTATAAATAAGGATTATTTTGATCGAATCTTTACTAAATTTACAGTTACAAAATTATCATTATTTAATAATGAAGGTGAAATTCCAACTAATTTAAAAAAAATAAATAATTTATCCTCAATTAGAGAGAAAATTGATTTTAATTTTATAAGAAAATTTTTTGACATTAATTCAAATAGTAAAACAATTATTATTTGTTGTAATTCTTCAGGATCATTGGAAAAAGTTTATAAAATTTTAAATGAAAACATTGCAATTTCACCTTTTGAAATTGATAATTTATCAAACTTAACTGAGAAAAAAATCCATATAACAGTCTTAGAAATTGAAGATTCGTTTGAATTAAATAATATTATTTTTATTAATGAAAAATCTATTTTTGGATACTCTCTGGCTGTTAAGTCGATAAAAAAAGATCAAAAAAAGAAATTCCTTTTTGAAGAGTTAAATAAATTATCTCAAGGTTCATTACTAGTGCATTCAGAATATGGCATATGTAAGTTTAATAATATTAAAAAAATAGAATTAAATGATTCTATTCATGATTGTTTAGAGCTTGAGTTTGCAGACACTCAAAAACTCTTTCTACCTGTCGAAAATCTTAATTATATTACAAAGTATGGTGATGAAGAGGATGAAAATACTATAAATCTAGACAAATTAGGAGCAGCAAGTTGGCAAAAAAGAAAAGCTGAAGCTAAACAAAAAATAAGAGATGCATCAAAAAAATTAATTAAAATTGCCACAAAAAGATTACAATCAAAATCACTTCCTATTAATATCGGTAATACCGAATATGATAAGTTTTGTAGTACATTTCCTTACGTTGAAACTGATGATCAATTAAGTGCCATTAATGATGTAATAAATGATTTTGGAAGTGGAACGCCAAGTGATAGACTTATTGTAGGTGATGTTGCTTTTGGTAAGACTGAAGTAATAATTAGAGCATTATTTCTTGCAGCAAAATCTAATATTCAGTCAATTGTTTTTGTGCCAACTACTCTTTTATCAAGACAACATTATGATAATTTTTTAAAAAGATTTAAATTATTTAATATTAATATTGCTGAAATTTCACGCCTAATAAAACAAAAAGAAAAAAAAGAGATTTTCAATGAATGTGCTGAAGGTAAAATTGACATTCTTATTGGAACACATGCACTGTTAAGTGATAAGCTAATTTTCAAAAATTTAGGATTAATTATTTATGATGAAGAGCAAAAATTAGGAACATTACAAAAAGAAAAATTCAAAGAGATAGCTCCAAACGCTCATGTATTAGCATTATCCGCAACTCCTATCCCCAGAACTCTTTCAATGTCCTTGTCTGGGGTAAGGGATTTAAGTCTCATTTTAACTGCGCCCTTTGAAAGATTAGCTGTAAGAAGTTATGTTTCTAAATTTGATGAAATAACTATCAAAGAAGCAATTAAAAGAGAAGTTTATGGAAGAAGAAATGGGGTCTATTTTGTAACCCCAAGAAAAAAAGATATTCCTTTTATTGAAATTTTTTTAAAAGAATATCTTCCTGAAATTAAATATGTAGTAACTCACGGTCAATTAGCACCTTCATTGTTAGAAAGTAGAATTTCTAAATTTTATAATCAAGAAGTGCCTCTAATGGTAAGTACTAATATCATTGAAAATGGATTAGACTTACCACACGTTAATACTATTATTGTTTATAGGTCGAATTTATTTTCTCTAGCATCTCTTTACCAACTAAAGGGTAGAGTAGGTCGTTCATCAAAAAGAGGTTACGCTTACATTACATACAAAGAAAATGAACTTAAGGATAATGGTAAAAAAAGACTTTCAATAATTAATTCAGCAGACTCTTTAGGTGCTGGATTTAATATTGCTTCTCAAGATCTAAATATGAGGGGAGGTGGATCAATAATCGGTGAAGAGCAAAGTGGATTTATTAGAGAAATTGGAACAGAACTTTATCATCAAATGTTAGAGGAAGAAATAATGTTTCAAAAACAAAAAATATCTAATGATAATTCTGTCAAAAAAATATTTTATCCAACAATTAAAATTCCTGAAGAAATATTTATCCCAGATGATTATATTGATGATTTAGATTTAAGGCTTTCAATATATAAAAGAATATCCAGTGTTACTGATAATGAAGAGTTGTCAAACTTAATAATCGAGTTAAGAGATAGGTTTGGGCCAATACCTAGAGAATTAAATAATTTATTCAATTTAATCGAGATAAAAATATTGTGTATTGAATTTAATATTGAGCAATTTGAATTTAGTAGAAAAGGTGTAGTAATTGGTTTTTATAAAAATAATCCAAAAAATCCTCAAAAGTTATTGGATTTATCAATGAATAGACATAGTCAATTTACTTTAAGACCAGATCAGAAAATATTTTATGATTTTAAGGGGCAATTAAATACAAGTAGATTTGACTTAGCTAAGAAAATCTTAAATCAGATAAAATAACTCTCAATATATTTTGTTGGCGGAGAGACAGAGATTCGAACTCTGGAAGGTGTTGCCACCTTGCCGGTTTTCAAGACCGGTGCTTTCAACCGCTCAGCCATCTCTCCGTTTTGTGGGATTTGTTATACTTTTAATTATTTTAAAGTCAAAATATAAAGGATATTAAAATATACGAATTTAAAAAAATTTGTTATTTTGATTTAATGTTTCTTAAATATTTTTTTATTATTATAATATTCTTCTTTGCCTTAAACCTAAAAGCTTGTGAGAAACCATCAATGCCTACTGAAGCAGAATGGACTAATTGGTTAGAAGATGTAAAAAATGAAGCTATAAATAGTGGGATTAGTGTTCAAACAATAAATGCACATCTTTCAGATGTAAAACCTCAAAAAAAAATTATATTAAGAGATAGATGTCAGCCTGAATCTACAATAACTCTTAAAGAATACTTGTATTATAGAGTTGATAAATCAAGAATAATTGCAGGTAAAAATATTTTAAAAGAATATGAAGGTCTTTTATCTGAAATATCTAATCATTTTGGAATTCAACAAAGATTTATTATAGCAGTTTTAGGTATGGAAAGTTTTTATGGAAGAAATCAAGGTAAAATTGATACAATAACTGCTGTAACAACTCTTGCCTTTGATAGAAGAAGAAGTAACTTTTATAGAAAGCAGTTATTTGCAGCTCTTAAAATTCTTGATGATAATTTAGTTCCATCAGGACAATTAATTGGAAGTTGGGGTGGTGCTGTTGGAATGACACAAATGATACCAACAACATTCATAGAAAGTGCATATGATTGGGATGGAGGAGGAATTGATATATGGAATAGTTATGCTGATGCTTTTGCAAGTACAGCAAATTATTTAACATCTATAGATAAGAATCCTTGGTCTTTAGATAGTACATGGGGTAGAGAAGTTCTACCTCCAGAAAATATTAAGACTTTATATTCCTCATTAGAACAAAAAAATCCAAAAGGGTGCGGGGCAGTCAAAAGAAGATCAATATCAAAAACTTTACCAGAATGGTCTAAATTAGGTTTTAGATCTGTTAATAATACCAAACTTCCTCAAAGATCTGATCTTGAGGCACGTTTAGTAGCTCCTGATGGTCTTGAAGGTAGAATGTTTTTAGTTTATCCAAATTATAAAAATATCTTGTATTATAATTGCTCATCATATTATGCAATATCAATAGGATTACTTAGTGATAAAATTAATAATTAGTTTACTTTTTTTTATTTTACTTTCTTGTGAACAAATATCAAAAGATAAAGTTTTGAATCAAATTGAAAATACTAAAGATATAATTGAAGAAAAAACTAATAAAAATATTACTAAAATAAAAGAATCGAATATCAAAAATAAAAAAAATGAAAAAATTGATAATAAAATTTTTTATTTCATTGGTGACCCATATTATATTGAAGGAGTTAAATATATTCCTGAAGAGAATTATACCTATGCAGAAGTAGGTTTAGCAACATACTATGACAAAGAACTTCATAATAAAATAACTGCTAATAATGATGTAAACAAAGTAACAGAATTATTAGGCAGGCATAAAACCTTACCTTTACCGAGTATTGTGAAAATAACAAATTTAGAAAATGGATTATCTTTAACAATTAAAGTTATTGATAGACATGATGACAATGCTTCTATTATTCAAGTTTCTAGAAAGGTTGCACAACTTTTACGTTTCTACAAAAATAAAATTACTAAAGCTAAGGTTGAAATATTGTCAGATCCAAGTAAACAATGGAAAAATGTATCTATGTCAATAAATGATATTAATTTTAATAACACAGTAGAATCTGCACCTACTGAGCAGGTATCTATATCAAATATTGATAATAATTCAGATGATTTATCTGAAATAGAAGTATTTGAACCACCAATCGAATTAGGCCTTGAGGAAATAAAAAATCTTAACGTATATTTACATGTAAATAATTTTGAAAATTATCAAGAAATTCAAAATATTATTAAAGAATTAGAAATCAATGAAAAATATACTTCAGAAAATATAGATAATTATTATAAATTAATTATTGGTCCATTAGATAATCATTTTGCAAATAAATTAGTTTCGACATTTATCTCCAAAGGTTATAAGGATACTGAATTAATTTTAGAATAACCTTACTTAAAACATATTTTAAAATTAAATAAATTAATTATGAATCACTATTATCTTATTTTTACATTATTTATTTTAATATTTTGCAAAACTTCTTTTGCTATCGATACCAAAGCTGATCAGGCAATTGTAATGGATTATGATACAAATGAAATTTTATTTGAAAAAAATTCTAATTCAAAAACCCCACCTGCTTCTATGACTAAAATTATGACTGTATATGCAGCTTTTGATAGAATAAAAAACTCAGACTTATCAATTGAGAATGAATGTAATGTTTCTGCAAAAGCTTATAAAATGGGTGGATCAAGAACATTTCTTGAAATTGATGATAAAGTTACAATAGATGAGTTATTAAAAGGTATAATAATTCAATCGGGAAATGATGCTTCAATTGCATTAGCAGAATGTCTAGCTGGAACAGAAGAGGATTTTGCAAAATTGATGAATGTATATGCAAATAGAATAGGTATGACTAATACTAATTTTATTAATTCATCAGGATGGCCTGAAAAAAACCATTATTCTACTGTTAAAGATTTAGCTATTTTATCAAATTCAATAATAAGAGATTTTCCTAATTTATATTTATATTTTCAAGAAAAAGAATTTACATACAATGACATTAAGCAACCTAATAGAAATAAATTATTAAATTCATTAACAGGAGCTGATGGTTTAAAAACAGGTTTCACAAAAGCATCTGGCTGGGGTATTGCAGCAACAGCAAAAAGAGATAAAAGAAGAATAACTTTAGTTATAAATGGAACAAATAGTTCAAGATCAAGAATGAATGAAGCTTCCAATCTAATAAATTGGGCATTTACTCAAACAAGTCAAAAAAAACTAATAGATGAAGGGGAAATCATTGTTGAAGCAGATGTTTGGCTTGGCAACAAACCACGTATTAATTTAGTTTCTTCAAAAAAAATAATTTCAACTCTTTCTTTTGACCAAATTCAATTATTAAAATCATCAATAGAATATTCTAGACCAATTGAAGCTCCTTTCAAAAAAAATGATGTTTTGGGGAAATTAACAATTACAATTGAAGGAAAACCAAATATAGAAGTAGATTTAGTAGCTGAAACAGATGTTAACCAAATAAATCCAATTTTAAAGATATTTGCAGCTATTAAATATTTAATTTTTGGTACAAGTTTAGATGAATAAAAAAAAAGGATTTTTTTTAACCTTTGAAGGACCTGAAGCTAGCGGTAAATCATCTCAAATAAAATTGTTAGAAAAATTTCTTAAAAATCAAAAAATTCCATATCTTATTACTAGAGAACCAGGTGGTACTCATTTAGCTGAATCATTAAGAAGTTTAATTTTAAGAAAAAATTCAAATATAAGCATTGAAGAAGAAATCTTAATGCTCATGGCTGCAAGATCTCATCATATTAATCAAGTTATTAAGCCAGCAATTGAAAAGGGCAAAATTGTTATTTCAGATAGATTTGCTGATTCAACTTTTGTTTATCAAGGATATGTTAATAAATATGGAATTAAAAATACAATTAAGTTACATAAAGATTTACTTAACAATTTTTTACCTAAAAAAACTTTTTTATTTAAACTTTCTACTACAAATATTTTGAAAAGATTAAAATTAAGAAAATCTAAAAACAAATATGACAAATTAGATAAAAAGTTTCATGATGATGTAAATAAAGGCTATACAATTATATCAAATAATAAAAGATTTATTAATATTGATGCTTCTAAGTCAATCACTTATATTCATAAAAAAATAATTAATCATCTTAATTTTTTAATATGAATATTGTTATAGGATATAATGATCAGTTTAATTATATTTTTAATAATTTAAAAAATGATACTTTAAATAATTCTATATTAATTTCTGGAAATAAAGGTATTGGTAAATATTTTTTTGTCACAAATTTAATTAAAGAATATTTAATCTATTCAACAAACAAAGAAAATATTAAACACCATTTATCTTTATTGAAAAATAACACTCATTCAAATATTAAAGTTTTAAAAAAAGAAATAGATTTAAAAACTAATAAAATTAAGAATTTTATAACTATAGATCAAGTTAGAAATATTAATTTTTTTTCTAGAGAAACATCTCAAATTGAAAATCTTGCAAAATTTATTATTATTGATAGTGCTGATAATTTAAATTCTAATGCTGCTAATTCCTTACTAAAAATTCTTGAAGAACCAAAAAAAAATACATATTTTTTTTTAATATCTCATCAACCATCATTATTATTACCTTCTATTAAATCAAGATGTTTAAAAATTAATTTACCAACTCACAATTTTTCTGATTTTAGTGAAATATTGATTTCAAATAACATTACAGATGATGAGACAATAAAATTTCTTTTTGATATA
This sequence comes from uncultured Alphaproteobacteria bacterium, assembly GCA_902603095.1. Taxonomy (GTDB): domain Bacteria; phylum Pseudomonadota; class Alphaproteobacteria; order HIMB59; genus CACPNW01. The sequence continues at coordinate 36,213 of CACKTS010000006.1, read as the reverse complement.
ACTAATGGCTCTCCAGGATTGTCTACTGAATATAACTTCAAAGAAATATTAGAAATATTTGATAGACTAATAAAATCAGTATCTGATTTAAATATTTTTTCTGATAATAATATTTATTTATTAGATGTACTTACAAAATTTGATAATGAGAAATTAAAAATATATTTATCTCTTCTAAAATTTATTCTTATTACAATTATTAAAATAAAATATGGTGTAAATATTTTTGATTATTTTTTATCTTCAAATATTAAAAAAATTATTGATATATCAGATAATGTATCTTTTGAATCAATTAATAAAAAATTAGAATACTTGATTAAAAATGAAAATGATTTATTCACTTTAAATTTAGATAAAAAAATCTTTATGATTAATTTTTTTTCTGAAAGGTAAAGATAATGACTTTTTATGTTACAACTCCAATATATTATGTAAATGATGTACCTCACATAGGTCATGCTTATACAACTATAGCATGCGATATATTGTCTAGATTTAATAAACTCAAAGGTGAAGAAACTTTTTTTTTAACTGGAACAGATGAACATGGTCAAAAAGTAGAAAAAGCTTCTAATTTAAAAAATCAAGATACTCAAAGTTTTGTAGATGAAATGTCAAAAAGTTTCAGAGATCTAATACCATTTTTAGGTTGTGACATAGATGATTTTATCAGAACAACTGAAAATAGACATAAGAAAGCTGCTCAATTTCTATGGAATAAACTTAAAGATAATAATCAAATATATTTATCTAATTATGAAGGATGGTATTCAATTCGAGATGAAGCTTTTTATTTAGAAAATGAATTAAATAAAGTTAATGATTCATTTATCGCTCCTTCAGGATCACCTGTTGAATGGGTTAAAGAAGAAAGTTTTTTTTTCAGATTATCATCTTGGGAAGATAAATTAATAAAATATTATGAGAAAAATCAAGACTCAATTTTACCAAAATCACGTTACAATGAAGTTCTGAGTTTTATTAAAGGTGGTTTAAAAGATCTATCAATATCAAGAACTACTTTTAAATGGGGTATAAAAGTCCCTGAAGAAGATAATCATGTAATGTATGTATGGATAGATGCACTTTGCAATTATTTAACTGCAATAAATTATCCTGACCAAGATAATCAAAATTTCCAAAATTTTTGGCCAGGAATTCATGTTGTAGGCAAGGATATATTAAGGTTTCATGCAGTATATTGGCCTGCTTTTTTAATGGCTGCGGATCTAAAGCCGCCAAAAAAAATATTTGCTCATGGTTGGTGGACTAATGAAGGTCAAAAAATATCAAAATCTTTAGGAAATATAATAAATCCTTATGATATCATCAACCAATATGGATTAGATCAGATAAGATTCTTTCTATTTAGAGAAGTTCCATTTGGTAATGATGGTGATTTTTCAAAAGATTCAATAGCCCTAAGAGTAAATGCTGATTTATCAAATAATTTAGGTAATTTAATTCAACGAATTTCATCTTTTATAGTTAAAAATTCAGAATCAAAAGTATTAAAACCTAAAAAATTTAATCAAAATGATGAAAAGTTGCTAGAATTATTTAAAAGAAACTTTGATAATTATCTTACTCATATGAACTTATTTCAAATAGATAGAGCTTTAAAGAATATTTTTGAATATTTATCAGAAGTGAATGCTTATGTTGATACTGAGGCACCTTGGTCTCTTAAAAATACAAATCAAGAAAGAATGAGAGATGTTTTGTATACAGTAACTATTCTTACAATTAGATGTTCAGTACTTTTATTTCCAATAATACCATCTAGTATAAAAAATATTTTAAAAATTTATAATCTATCAATAGAAAATTTGAATTTTGAAAATATAAACAATTTTTTTCCTGATCACTTAAAATTAAATAAACCCAGTCCAATTTTTCCACGTATTGAACTGTGATTGATTCACATTGTCATTTAAATTTTTCAAATTTAAGAAATGATTTATTAAATATTATAAAAAGATGTAAAAATAGTGGTGTATCTAAATTACTTTCAATAAATACTAAGCCACAAGAATTTGAAAATCATCTAGATATAATTAAGGATTTTAAAAATATTTTTATATCTTATGGAATTCATCCTCAGGAAATAAATAATGAATCTATTTTATCATTTGAAGATCTTGAAAAACAAATAATTAATCCACAATTAATTGCTTTAGGAGAAACTGGTTTAGATTATTATCATTCAACTGAATTTAAAGAAAAACAGATAGAAATTTTTGAGTCACATATTGAAGCATCTAAGCTATTTGATCTACCAATTATAATACATCAAAGAAACTCTGAAAAAGAAATAGTAGAAATTTTAAAAAAATTTAATAATGATAAGTTAAAAGTTGTATTTCATTGCTTTACAGGATCTAAAGAATTATTAGATTTTTGTTTAGAAAATAATTATTATATTTCATTATCTGGCATTGTAACTTTCAAAAATGCTTTTGATTTAAGGGAAGTAATCTCCAAAGCATCACTTGAACTACTACTTATAGAAACTGATAGCCCTTATTTATCACCAGTTCCTATGCGTGGAAAAGTAAATGAACCCTTTCATGTTAAATTTATCGCAGAATACCTAGCTAAATTTTATTCTATGAATCTAGATGATTTTTCTGAATTAACAGATAATAATTTTTACAAATTGTTTTCTAAAGCAAAAAAAGATAATTAAATTAAATGAAAGTTAGGATTTTGGGTTGTGGAGGATCATTTGGCTCTCCTTTAGCATGGGGTAAAAATGGAAATATTGATATAAACGATCCAAAAAATCACAGAACTAGATCATCTATACTAGTAAAGGTTAATAATAAAAATATTCTAATTGATACTAGTCCAGATCTTAGAAATCAGCTCTATGAAGCAAAATGTACCAATATTGATGCTGTTCTATATACACATGTACATTCAGACCATACATCTGGTTTACCAGATATGAGGGCCATGTCTTTAATTAATAATAAAATAATACCTGCATATATGCCAAATGATATGAAATCAGAAATGGAACTGTGTTATAAATATATATTTAAAGGCGAAAAAGATTATTTACCTTTTATGAAAATTATAGAACTCAATAATTCATTTAATTTTCATGATACACATATAGAAACTTTTAAACATAATCACGGATCTATAGATGTTCAAACTTATAAGATTGGTAAATTTGCATATTCTACTGACTTAAAAAAATTTTATAATTCAGATATAGAAAAATTAAAAAATTTAGATTTGTGGATTGTTGGATTATTAAGATATGATCCACACCCATCTCATGCAGGTTTTAATCAAATACTAGATTATATTAAATATTTAAAACCAAAAAAAACTTTATTTACTCATATGACAGCTCTTCTTGATCAAAAGGAGTTAATATCTAAATGTCCTCAAAATGTTGAACCAGCTTATGATGGTTTGGAAATAGAATTATGAAAGATAAAAATATTGGTTTTATTGGCTTAGGAAATGTAGGTAAAAAAATAGCAAATAATTTAATTAAAAATGGATATAATTTATATATTAATGATTTAAATCAAAAATCATCAACAAAATTAATACAAAATGGAGCTATTTGGTGTCAATCAATTGATAACTTAATTAACAATGTATCCGTTTTCATTACTTGTTTACCGTCCCCTAAATCAGTTAAAAAAGTACTATCTGATTCTCTTCCTTTAATTACAAAAGGACATCTTTGGATCGAAATGAGCACTACTGATGAAGAAGATATGAAATCATTAGCAAAATTAATAATAAACAAAAATGCAGAAGTTATTGAGGCTCCAATATCAGGAGGTCAGCATAGAGCTGAAAGTGGGAATATTTCAGTTTTAGTAGGAGGAAATAGAGATAGTTTTAATAGAGCTTTTCCAATATTAAGTTGTATAGGTCATAATATATTACATTGTGGTGAAATAGGAAAAGCATCAACATTAAAAGTTGTAACAAATTATTTAGCTTCAATAAATCTATTAGCAATTGGAGAAGCATTAATGGTATGTAAAAAATATGGTATCGATTTAAAAACTGCTTATCAGGGTATAAAAATTAGTTCTGGCAACAGTTTTGTTCATGAAACTGAAAGTCAAGTAATATTAAATGGCTCTTATGATGTTGGATTTACAATGGATTTAGTTTGTAAAGATTTAGGTTTGTTTGAAAAACTTACAAAAAAATTTCAAATTCCAGCTAAAATAAGTAATTTAATTTTTTCAATATTCCAAAATGGAAGAAAAATGTATGGCGACAGAGCTCTTAGTACTAGTATAGTAAAAATTCTTGAAGAAGAATGTAAAGAAAATCTTCGTGCTAAAGGTTTCCCTGCTTATTTAGAAGATAATGAGATTAAAAAAAATGGAAAAGAGACAATAATTTAAATGAATAATAAAAAAGATTTTATGCCTATGGTTTATGAATTTATGAACGTTGAGATGGAAAAGGTTCATAACACTGATTTATTTAATAGTTATTTAAAAACCAATGAATTTGAACAAATATATAATGGAACATTATGGGCTGAAGGACCTTGTTATATACCACATAAAGATATGTTAGTTTGGAGTGATAATCCAAATAATAGAATGATGAAATTATTAAATGGAAAAGTTTCAGAATTTAGAAATCCATCTAATTTTTGTAACGGAAATACAATAGACAATAATGAAAATCTAATATCATGTTCTCACGGTGGCAGATGTATTTATAAAACTGATGATGATTTAAATGTGTCCATACTTGTTGATTCTTATAAAGATAAAAAACTTAATTCACCTAATGATGTTTGTGTTAAATCTGATGACACAATATGGTTTACTGATCCTCCTTATGGAATTTTATCAGACTATGAAGGGTATCCTGGTAAACAAGAATATGGTGGATGTTATGTTTTTAGATTTAATCCTATATTAAATAAGTTAGATGTAATGACTAAAAATCTTGATAGACCTAATGGAATAGCTTTTTCAAATGATGAAAAAAAAATATATATTGCTGATACTGGTGAAGATGTAAAATGCTTATATGTTTTTGATGTTTTAGAAAATGAAGTTACTAACCAAAAATTAGTTTATGACTTCAAACCTTTTTTCTCAGATGGTTTTAGATGTGATAAAGATGGTAATATTTGGACAAGTGCAGGAAAAGCAATCAAATGTTTTAATAAAGATAATCAATTAATAGGACAAATATTAGTTCCAGAATTAGTTTCTAATTTAGAATTTGGTGGCAAGGAAGGTAATATATTATACGTTACTGCAACTAGCTCTCTTTACAGAATGGAATTAAATCAAATAGGAGCAAAATTTCAATAATGGTTGATTTAAAAGAACAAAAATGTGAAGCTTGTTCAGGAAACACGCCTAAATTTGATGAAAAACAGATAATTGAACATTTAGCAAAATTAGATAACTGGTCAGTTAATGAAGAACAAAAAATGATATATAAAAAATTTATTTTTAAATCTTTCAAACAAGCTTTAAATTTTACAAATAGAGTAGGTGAGCTAGCTGAGCAAGAAGGTCACCATCCGGATGTATCACTTGGATTTGGATATTGTTTAATAATGTTACATACGCATTCTATTAAAGGTCTTTCTATCAATGATTTTATAGTTGCATCAAAAATAGATGGTTTAAAGTAGTTTTTTTATATAGCTTATTAGTGATAAATAATTATAGAAATATAAATTTAATTAATTATGAAATTTGAACAATATTTTAAAAATTATAATAAATCTATTTTTGATTTATTAAATGATGTTGACACATCATTAATTGAGCAGTCAGTATCTTTAATAAATAATTGTAATCAAAATGATGGAAAAGTTTTTATAGTTGGTAATGGTGGAAGTTCTTCTATCGCTAGTCATGTTAGCGTGGACTTAGCAAAAGCAGCTAATATTAAATCAGATACATTTAATAATAGTAATTTAATAACCTGTTTCGCTAACGATTATGATTATGAGAATTGGGTAGAAGAAGCAATAAAAGCTTATTTACAAAAAAATGATATGCTTATATTGATAAGTAGTAGTGGGACATCTAAAAATATAGTTAATGCTGCAAAATATTGTAGAGAAAAAAATATACCTCTTATAACATTGAGTGGATTTAAAGAAAATAATCCATTATCTGATTATGGTAATGTTAATATATATATCAAATCTGAAAATTATAATTTTATCGAAATGTCACATCATATAATCTTATTATCGATTGTAGATTTATTTGTAAAAAAATTAGTTTAAAGAATTAAGTCCCACAAAAAGTTTGATGAACTTTTTCATCTTCATTCGGCATTTGTCTATATTTTTCTGGAATAGATTCATCATATGGTTTTTTTAAATATATAAAAATTGCTTTTAATTCTTCTAAATTACCAAACTCAACATTATTTAAAATATTTTCGATATTATGATTTCGAGGGATAATTTTAGGATTATAATTATTTATATCTTCTTTTTTATGATTTAATTTTTTTCTATCTTGAAATTTTGAGTTCCAATCTTTCATAAAATCAAATTTTTTTAAATTATTATTTTCAATATCAATAAAAGTATTAGTGTAGTCAAGTTTGAAAACATGCATTAAATCTAATAATTCTTTTATTAAATTAATGTCATTTTTATGATTTTGATTAATATTTATTTTATTTTTCATCATATTTAACCAAAGCGTATTATAAATTTTTTCATATTTTTTAAGTACTTCCTCAATTTTTTTTATAGCTAATTGCTCATCATTATCAATTAAATGTAAAAAAGTTTCTCCTAAACGTGCTAAATTCCACATTGCAATTCTGGGCTGATTAATAAAAGCATATCTTCCTTTATGATCAATGGAACTAAAAACTTTATTTGGATTATATTCGTCTAAAAAAGCACATGGACCATAATCAATTGTTTCTCCTGATAATGACATATTATCTGTATTCATAACTCCATGAATAAATCCTACTCTTTGCCAATCTAATATTAAATTTATTTGATTTTCAGTAATTTTTTCATAGAATTTAATATATTTATCTTTTTCGTCAATTAGTTCAGGATAAAGTCTTTTAATTGAATAATTTAATAACTCTTTTATGTTTTCTTTTTGATTACTTAGATAAGTTAATTGAAATGTCCCTACACGAATATGGCTTTTAGCAACTCTTACTAATATTCCACCTTGTTCAAAACCATTTCTCAAAATTTTTTCTCCCGTTTTCAATAAAGCTAATGAACGTGTTGTTTTTATATTTAAATTATACATAGATTCACTAATTATATATTCTCTTAACATTGATTTAAGAGTTCCTTTACCATCACCATTTCTAGAATATGGAGTTTTGCCAGAACCTTTTAATTGAATATCGAATCGTTCTTTATTTAAATTTAAATGTTCACCTAATAATGTAGCTCTTCCATCACCTAATTTTGTAAAATGACCAAATTGATGTCCAGCATAAGCTTGAGAAAATGAGTTTAAATTTTTGTTGTTAATAGAATTAATTAAGAAATTATCAAAATCATAATTTTGTAAATTAAGTAAATTTATTAGATCATCATTTTTTAATAATACTTCTAATTTTGGAAATTTATCAGGTTTAGTATTAGAATAAAAAAAATTAGGTAATTTCAAGTAAGAATTTTCAAAATTCCAATTTATGTTCATTTATTTCTTTGTTAAAAATATATTTATCTAATATTATAATAACTTAATTTATCAATTATGTAATTCAATATTATGAATAAAAAAATTAGATCATTAACTGCTTCATGCCTATGTAATGGTGTAAAAATGATTATTAGAGGTGAATTTCGACCCATAATAAATTGTCATTGTTCTCAATGTTTAAGAACACACGGAAATTTTGCATCATACACATCTATTTTAGAAGAAAATATAGTTTTTAAATCAAAAAAAACACTTAAATGGTTTCATTCTTCTTCAAAAGCTAAAAGAGGATTTTGCAATAAATGTGGTGCAAGTATATTTTTTAAAAGATCTGGAAGTAGGGCAATTTCTTTATCTGCTGGAATGATAAAAAATCCCACGAAACTAAAAACAGTTTCTAATATTTTTTGTTATAATAAAAGCGATTATTATAAAATTTATGATAAATTACCTAAATTTAAAAAATATACTAATACATGAATACTATAGAAAATATTATTAATTTTTCCAAACATCCAGTTAATAACAATGAATACATTAATAAATGTAATAAATTAATAAAAAAAAATTCTATATTAGTATTAGAAAATTTTCTTACAGATAAAAGTCTAAAATTAATTTTAGATGAAGCTAAATCTTTAGAAGATAAAGCTTTTTATTGTATGCAAAAACATACAATTCTATTAAACAAAAAGTCTAAAAAACTTGATAAAAATGATCCATTAAATCAATTAATGATAAGTGATAAAGGATGTATTCCTCATGATTTGATAAATAAAAATTCTGATTTAAATATTTTATATAATTCAAATATTTTTAAAAATTTTATTAAAAATGTTTTAGATTTAAAGTTAATCTTTCCCTATGTTGATAAATTATCTTCTATAAATTTAAATTATTATCAAAAAAATCAACAACTAGGATGGCATTTTGATAATGCCTCTTTTGCTATAACTTTAATGATCCAATCTTCACCTCTTGGAGGTGAATTTGAATATATTACAGAAGGTAGAGATTCTAATAAAAATTTTATTGATAAGAATTTAATATCAGACATTATAAATAATAATGATCATAAAAAACAAAAAAAATTAAATGTAAATGATGGAACATTGGTATTATTCTATGGTAGAAATTATCTTCATAGAGTAACACCTGTTGCAAGTAAAATTCCAAGAATACTTATTACATTAAATTATAACGAAGAAGATAATATTGAATTATCTGAAAATGCTAGACTAACTTTTTTTGGAAGAACAAGTTAATTTATTAACACTTTTTTTATCATTTTAGTAATTTCAAATATTATTTTTACAAAATTTGTGAAAAAAATAATTTAATTTAAAACTATTATGAATTTACTTCAAAGATTAGATGTTGGACCAATTATTTGTGCAGAAGGTTATTTATTTGCAATGGAGAGAAGAGGGTACTTATCTGCTGGAGCATTTGTTCCAGAAGTAGTTTTAGAACATCCAGAAGTAGTTACTCAATTGCATAGAGAATTTATTCGAGCTGGTAGTGATGTTGTCCAAGCTTTTACATATTATGGACACAGGGAAAAATTAAGAATTATTGGGAAAGAACATTTACTTGAGCAATTGCAAAAAGATGCATTACAAATAGCTAAAGACACGGCTAATGAATTTAAAGAACTTGATTTAATGGTTTGTGGTGATGTAGCAAATACAAATATTTATGATCCTAATGACTCATCAAGTTTAAAGCAGTGTCAAAAAATGTATGAAGAACAAATATCTTGGGCAAAGGAAGCCGGTGTAGATTTTATTGTTGCCGAAACAATTAATTGGATTGGAGAAATGAAAATTGCATTAAAAGCAATTAAACAAGAAAATTTTATTTCAGTTACAAATTTCGCTATCCCAAGAGGAGATTTAACTCGTGATGGTTATAATCCTGTAGATGCATGCAAAATGATGGAGGATGAAGGTGCTGATGTAGTAGGTTTAAATTGTTACAGAGGACCAAAAATGACTATGAAGTTTCTTAATGATATAAGGAAAAATGTTAAATGTCATGTATCTGCTTTACCTGTTCCTTATAGAACAACAGAAGAAGAGCCAGGTTTTTTAAATATTACTGATAAAGACTGTGACTGTATTCCTGGAAATAATGCGTTTCCTGTAGCCTTAGATAATTTATATTGTAATAGATTTGAAATGGCAGAATTTGCAAAAGAATGTTCAGAAAAGAATATAAATTTTATTGGCATATGTTGTGGTGCCGAACCTCATCATGTTAGAGAAATGTCAATAGCTATAGGTAAGAAACCAATTTCAATGAAATATGTTCCTGATATGAACAAACATTTCCATCATGGTGCTGATTCCACATTAAAAGAAATTAATAAAAAAATAACTTATTAATTAAAGTTATAGTAAAATAATTGTATTCCTTTTGATTCAAAAGAATTTATTAAATTCTTAACTTCATTTGTTTTAAACCAATCAACATATATTTTTGCATCTTTAATATTTAAATTCTTATTTAATTTAGGATTTACTAAAATTAAGCCATATTGATTAAATAAAGGTGGAAAATTCTCACAAACAATTTTTAAATTTTCTTTTTTGTTAAACGCTATCCAAGTACTTCTGTCTGATAAAGTATATGCATTTTTTTCGTTTGTTATAAGTAATGTATTTCCCATCCCTTGACCAACACTTAAATACCAATTTTGATTTCTATCTATAATTATTTCAGTAAGTTCCCACATTTCTAGTTCTTTTCTATGAGTCCCACTGTCATCACCTCTCGATATAAACAATTGTTTGTTATCAAATATATTTTTTAATTTTTCTTCAACTGAATTACATTGTTTATTATCCTTTTTAGGACCTACCAAAACGTAATCATTGTACATAATTTCATTTCTTTCTAAACCATATCCTTGTTTCATAAATTTCAATTCAGATGGAGTATGGTGAACTAAAATAACTTCTACATTACCATCTTTAGCAGTCCTAAGAGCTTGACCAGTACCTAATGAAAGCACTTTTACATTTATTTTAAACTTACCTGTAAATTTTTTATTTATTAAATCTAGAAGACCAGTGTCATATGTAGATGTTGTACTTGCTACAATAATAGCATTTTTGGCATGAACATTTATTGAAATTAATAATAAAATAATGACATATAAAAATTTTTTATTATTTATTAAAAACATTAAAAAAAATAAATTTTAAACATTATAATTAATTCCAATTTTTTTTAAAATATACATATATAATAAATATATTGTACATGTTCCTAAAATTGAGAAAATAATAGAGATTGTAAAATTTTGTTTTAATTTTAATAGAATTGGTAAAATAATAAAAAATGCAAATGAAGGAATTGTCAATAATATAGTGTTATAAGAAAGATCAATAACTTTTTCATAATCTTTTGTATCAAAATATAACCATATAAATGCTAAAAGTGATGTTAAAGGAATTGATATTATAAGAGCACCTAGAAAAGTAGATTTTTTTGCAATCTCTGAAACAATCACAATAATTAATGCAGTAAAAATAGTTTTAACAAAAAAATATGTCATAAGAGTTTATATTTTTTTAGCTGCACTAGTTTCTCTAATATTTGATAATTTTGTATATCTGTCTATCATTTGAGTAGTTTTATGACCTGACTGTGCCATAATTTCATGAGTGGGAACTCCATTCATTCTTGCTTGCGTTATAGAACCTATACGAAGACTATGTCCAGATATTTTATTACAATCATTTAGTCCTGCCTCAGCTGCTCTTTTTTTTAATATTAAAACAAAACTAGCATCATTTAGGCTTACTTTTTCATTTTTGTAATTCATCGTATATTTTTCAATAGTGTTTGATTTGTTTATTTTATAAAAGAGTGGACCACTTTCTATCATAGCTAATTCAAGCCAATGATTTAATGCTTTGACTGGACAATATTTATCATTAGTTGCTGGTAAAAATATCATTCTTCCTTCACCTGTTTGATCAGTTTTAGAAAAAGGAATAAGTACTTGAATTCCATCATCTGCAAAGTTTAAATGTTCAAATCGCATTCCAAGTAATTCAGAACGGCGACAAAAACTATAAAATCCTATTAAAATCAACGCTTTATCTCTTATATTTTTATATTCTTCTTCACTATTTGGAATAGAATCAATTATTTTAACTATATCTTCTTTTAAAAGCTCTTTAGCTTGACTTGATTTTAAATTTTTTTCATCTCTTACAATAGCGCTTATTGTTTCAGCAATATTTGGATTTTTTCTATCAAACTGAAATCCATTTAATCTATATTTGTAAGTAATTGATGCTAAAATTCTTTGTATAGTAGATGCTTTGTAAGGAGATGCAGAGTAGGGGTTATTATTTATTTTTTCTCTTCCAGCAATATTACTTGTCCCTTTAAAAACTGTAGCTTCTGGATCTTCATGAAGCCAATCCATATAATTAGCAGTTAATGCATATGCAGACTCCAAATCATCAACTTCTAATGGATTGCATAAATATTTATTTTGGCAATAATTAGTAAATTTAAGCCAATCACCATCATACTTATCTTGTGTATTTTTAGCTTTAGATTTTTGCTTAAGTTTAGTTACATTATCATTTATAGTTATTTTCACCATAATATATATTACGATAATTACAGTTATCGTAACATATAGTCAAGTTAAAATATTATTCATTAATTATCAATTATTTATATAATTAAATTAAAGTCAAAAATTAACCCATTACCAACATATTGATTTTCATGTGGAAACTATATACTGTATGTTGTGTATGATAAGTGAACGTTTATTGCAGATTCCTGCCAATAGCAGTATCTTTGTGCTAACGGGAGCTGGTATCAGTAAAGAGTCTGGAATACAGACATTTAGGGATAGCGATGGACTGTGGAATAATCATCGAATTGAGGATGTCGCCTCTCCTGAAGGTTTTTACCGAAATCCAAGCCTGGTCTATGATTTTTACAATAATCGACGAAAAGAACTTAATTCTGGTACGGAGCCAAATAAAGGGCATTTTGATCTAGTTGAATTAGAAAAAACATTTAAAATCAATATAATAACTCAGAATATTGATGATTTACATGAGAAAGCAGGGAGTTCATCCATTATTCATATGCATGGAGAGCTTAATAAAGCTAGGTGCATAATGAACGATGAGCACCTATTTGACTGGTTTCAGGACCTAAATGAGACCCATAAATGCCCTAATTGTGGTTCACAGATGCGGCCTGCAATCGTGTGGTTTGGTGAGATGCCACTTCAAATGAAAGAAATACATGATTTAGCAGAGCAGTCTTCCCTCTTCGTCTCCATTGGTACTTCTGGGGAAGTTTATCCTGCTGCTGGTTTTGTTACTATGTTTAGAGATATGCTCAAACCAACCGTAGAGCTAAACTTGGAGCCATCACGAAATCAAGATCAATTTGATCTTTCAATTCATAAACCTGCATCTATTGCTGTTGAAGAATTTACAAAACTACTTTTAAAATAATTATTCACGTTATTAAAAAGATACAAACATAATTTTTTTTTAAATCATTTCATTAAATAGAATCACTTGCATAAATGTTTTTATGACAAAATTAAAAATTGATTATTCGGAAGCAAGAGATTGGTATGTAACGGGAGATAAAGAGAAAGAAGGATATAGCTACCCTTCTCTTCCTGAAATAGCTCGTGAATTTAATTATTCACTATCAACACTAAGAAAAAAAGCAGCAAATGAAGGTTGGTTAACGCAAAGAAAAGAGAGATTGAAATTAAAAGAAGTAATAAGCATGAGGAAAGACTTTATGGGTAAAGCAGTAAAATTAAGTAATGTATGTTTTAATGCAATTACAGCTGCTGAATTTTTAATAAATAAAGTTAATGAAGAACAAAATGAAATTCAAAATGGGACAAAAACATATGATATTCATTTAGCTACAAAGCAAATATGGACTTTAAAACAAGCTGTAAATTTAATAGAAAAATCTCAGGAAACTCTTGATATTATTGAAAGAGGTGAAATGTCCCCTCTTTCAAATATTGGTTATATTTAATTAAATTTAATTATTAATACTTTTTATTTATTAATTTAATCTGTCTCCCTTTTTTGAATTGCAAGAATAGCAAAGAGGTTGAATATTCTCAATATAATTAGTTCCGTTTTTAGCAAGAGGAATTATATGATCAGCTGCAATAACAGTTTTTAAATTTTTTGGCTTAGGAATATCTTCCCATTTTCTTTTGCATATTGGGCAACATTCATAAAGTTTTAATTTTTCATTAAATTCTCTAGATGTAAAGCTGCCTTCACTATTTTTTAATCTAGACCTTCTGGTTTGTGCAAAGCCATATTTATTACACTCTTTACATGCTGAAAAAAATGTTCCAACACTTCTTCTAGTGAAGTTATCATTAGAGAGAAATCGTTGACATTTGTAACAAGTTCTATGTGTGTCAGTGTGTAAGTTTTTCTTTTTTTTCTTCTTTAATTTTTCTTTTTGTACTTCTTCATTGCATTTAATGCACATACGATAATATTTACCATCTTTTCTTCTAATAAAATTATTAAGATTTAGAGTTGTTTTACACAAATAACACTCCTGATAGTGATCTTTAAAATTTACCATATTAAATTATAAATTTTCAAAATATTGGTAAATTAATAAAAGAGATTCAGTATCTTTTTTGCAATATTCTAAGAGGTTTGATATAATTTGTTTTTTATTTTCTTGATCTTTTTCTTCAAATAATAATCTATAAAAATTATCTTGTGCCTGTTCTCCATCACTAACATTTCCCTCATTGTATTTTTTTTCATCAGGAAGAAGTGCAGGCAATACCTTTTTTAATGAATAGGATCCTTGAAAATCAGGATGGTAATAATTTTCTTTTATAAATACTTCTAAATCAATAATTCTATTTATAATACCATTAAGAGAATCTTGTAATTCGGGAAAGGTATCTCCCATTTGATTTAGAACTGATTTTTCAAAACTTTGATTATAAACGACTATCTTAGCTTCATCATTCATTACTATATCGATTAACTTTTCAATCCCCTCTTTTCTGTAATCTTTTTTTTCTGTTGCTAAAAATTCCCAGTGTTCGATATTTTTATTTAAGTCCAAATGATGAAGTGACCATTGAAAAGGTAGTTTTTCAAATGGCTTTGTATTATTTATTGTTGGCAATGCACAAGATAGTGTTTCAAAATCAAAAAAATAAACAGGAGGTTTAAATTTTTTTAATTCATAGAAAAATTTTTTTGATCTAAATACCTGATTGGTTTTTGTTGAATCTACAACAATTTGTTGTTTTTCGGTAAATGGAAAATCATTTGGTATTTTTGAAATACTGTCTATATTTTTTTCATCTAAAATCCTTTTCTTTGATTTGTGTAGACGAGGTATATTTGCAATCCAATCTTTTGGCTTATCTTTGATGCAATAATCCCAAAACTCACAACCACCACAAAAACTTTTTCCAGGAGAAACATTTGGCTCTTGATCTACAATTTGAATATTTTTTAGATACGAAATATTATCTTGAATTTCATCAGTGTTATTTTCAATCAAATCTTTGTATTCAGATCTAAGAAAAAATTTATCCCACTCTACTCTATTGTTTTTAAGAACATAATTTTCATTAACATACATAATTTGAGCAGATGAAATCTTATAATTGAGATTTTTTAAAACATAATATTGAATAGAGATGTCATGATAAAAATTATCTTTAATACTTTTTGAAGATTTAACTTCTCTAATACCCCAACTTTCATTTTCTAATCTTTCGAGTATATCAACACGTATATTAATATTATTATATGAGAAAGCAGCTTCAAATATTGCTCCAACTTTTAAATCATTTAAGAATTCTAAAGTATTTTGAACCGCTTCTTCATGTTTATTAAATGGTGTATCAACTAATTTTCCATCTTTAAATATTTCTGTAGCCCCAATTCCTACTTTATCTCCAATTAAAGCTGAAAAATTCTTTTGATAATTTCCCAAATCATATTTATGAGTGCTCAGCCAGAGTTGTTTATTACAGTGTAGTCCTCTTTTGTAACGAGATTTAGACAGGTGCTCGATCATATTAAGAAAAGAATAAATTTGATTACAAAAATAAATAAAAGTAAGTAAAGAATAAATTCTAATGGAGAAAAGATAAATTGAATTTTTTTAATTCTAATAATAATTTTACCATTATGTAAATTATTTATAAAGGATTTCATGGAAAATCTAAATTAGATGTTTTGAAAACTTATTCAATAAATTGTTATATTTATTGGAAATTTACTGAAAATATTAATATTAATATATCCTATAGATCGTAAAAATGATTTGATTAAATTGGAATTAAAAATATTTTTTTAATAATGGAACTTTTAATAATAATTGGAATAATAATCTTCTACTATTTGTTTATTAAAAAGAAAAAACAAAAAAATTCATATAAGAATATAAATTATGAAACCTACAATATAAAAAGTACTGATTTAAAATATGATAATCATAAAAAAATGCATCAAATAGAAACAAGTACAGATCTTCCTAATAATTTTGAATTCACAGATGAATTTAAAAAAGCTTTTGATCTTATGGAAAATTCAAATAGTAATATTTTTCTTACTGGTAAAGCTGGGTGTGGAAAATCCACACTACTAGAATATTTTAGAACAAATACAAAAAAAAATTTTGTAATACTCGCTCCAACTGGAATTGCTGCTATTAAAGCTCAAGGCTCAACTATTCACTCTTTTTTTCTTTTTCCACTAAGTGTGCTTACTAAAAATGATATTCAGGAAATAAAAAAAAGGAATAATAGAAGAGTAATCAATAAGCTAGACACAATATTGATTGATGAGTCATCTATGATTAGAGCTGATATTATGGATGGAATTGATCAGTCTCTCAGAATTAATCGTGGCATAAATAAACCATTTGGTGGCGTTCAAATTATTTTAATTGGAGATCTTTTTCAACTACCTCCAGTTGTAACTGGAGATGAGCTTGCTGCAATGGATCATTTATATCCAGAAGGATATTATTTTTTTAATTCTAACTCTTATTCAAAAGGTAAATTTAAAAAATTCGAATTAAATAAAATCTTTCGTCAAAAAGATAAAGATTTCATTAAAATTTTGAATCAAATAAGAATTGCTACTATTACTCAAACAGATCTAGACTCAATAAATAAAAGGGTTATAGGTCCAGAATTTAAACTACCTAAGAAAACAATTATCTTATCGCCTACTAATAGAAAAGTTGACTTAATAAATAATACAAATCTTAACAAAATTACATCTAAAGCTTTTACATATACTGCTGCTATTGAGGGAAGATTTGGCGAAGCACCAGTTGATGAAGAGCTTGAACTGAAGGTTGGTTCACAAATTATGATTGTAAAGAACGACTTATATAAACCAAGGAGATATGTAAATGGAACAATTGGATTTGTAAGTATTTTAAACGATGAATATATCAAAGTTGAAGTAGACGGTGAAGAAATTAAGATTGAGAAACATACGTGGGAAAGAATTCAATATAAAGTGTCCAATGGTGTAATTAGTAAAGAAGTAATTGCAAGCTTTACTCAGTATCCAATTAAATTAGCATGGGCAGTGACGATACACAAAAGCCAAGGGCAAACTTTTGATAATGTATTCATTGATTTAGATACTGGGGCGTTTTCTCACGGTCAAACATATGTAGCTTTAAGTAGATCAACTTCTATACAGGGTTTATATTTTAAAAGAAAAATTTTTAAATCAGATATTATTTTTGATAAAAAAATTTATGAATTCTTAAAATAGATGTTAATCCAATCTTCTCTCGCTTTTTCAAAACTTATATCATTCCACCTTAAAGCTAAATGAGCAGGTATAAAATTATTACAATTCGCGCACTTAAATTGCTGCAATACATGAGACCATGGATCATTTGGATTTGGATAAGTTGAAACGTATATATGAGATTTATAAGTTTCAGATTTACATTCTGGGCAAATAAAATTACTCATTACCTATCTCTTTTTTTTGTTTTATCTTTAGTAATAATAAAGATGGGTTTCTTAAATTCTTTTTTTTTAAAATCCCATTTATAGTAAGGTCCTATATGAATATTGGAAATTGAAACAGGTAGCCCCTTATCAATCCATTCTTTTTTATTAATTTTTTTTAATGGCATTTTTTCTCCTTTAGCTAATTGTTTATTGTCCCAGCAATTAGAGTATCTAAATCAGGACAATCGTTAAATATCACAGAATTTTCGATCTACAATAATATTTTGAGTTTTAACCAATAATTAAATGAGAAGAATCACTGTTTTGCATTTATTGATAATTCAATTATGCCAGGAAATGAAAAGAAAGTCATTGAATTTATAGTAAAAAATAGATCAAAATTAGACTTGCCTATAATAGGTACAATAAAGAAAATTGAAATTCCAAGAGATAATGATTTGGTTGAAATTACTAACATTAATCAATTGTACAATTTTTATTCTGATGATGCACATAAAAAGGCAGATGTTTTTTTAAATGAAAGAGGAGTATCTATTAAACAGTCTGGTGGCGCTCCTTTATATAATAAAGCTCAAAGAGAGTTTTTGATAAAATTTTTTAATCATTTTTTTGATGCAAAAACTTCTAATGAAATAATGATAAAATTAGATAACAAAGTTATAGATGTTCATAAAAACTTAATTAATAGAGATATAAATTTTTTAGACATAATGAAGGATAGCCAATTTAAGAAAATACTAAAGTACCTAATGCTAGAAGGTTCAGCGCAACTAATAAAAAGTAAATTTACTGCAGAGCTTATTTTAATGGCAAATGATAATCCACTTTCAAAAGAAGATCTAAAATTATATAGTTTTAATAATTATTATAACGAATTCAAAAATAGTTTAGTCTTAGCAATGAGAAGAATATGGATAGGACAAAGAAGTGATAGTGAGCATTCAAGGGCTCAATCAATGTTCATAAAAAAAGATAATAAACCTTGGTGTTTTGATGATGTTGTAGGCCAACCAAGAATTCATTCAAAACTTCGCACAAAATGGAGAGATGATATTTTGACAGAAGATAGAAAAACAATTTACTATGTTAATATTAATCAAAAAAATTAATGAAACCTAGAATACTATCATTATTTTCAGGTTGCGGAGGATTGGATTTAGGCTTTCATAAAGCTGGATTTGAAATTGTCTGCGCTAATGAAAACGATAAAAAAATTCATGAAACTTTTGAATACAATTTCCCTAAAACTAAACTGATAAAAGGAGATATTAAAAAAATTGAAAATCAAGAATTACCAAAAAATATTGATGGAGTTATTGGCGGACCTCCTTGTCAAAGTTGGAGTGAAGCTGGAAAGCAATTAGGTGAGAAAGATAAAAGAGGTAAACTTTTTTTTGAGTACATACGTATCTTATCATTAGTTAAACCTAAATTTTTTTTAGCTGAAAATGTTTCAGGAATTCTTCATAAAAAACATAAGGATTCAGTTAATAAAATTAAGAATGAATTTGAAAAGCTAGGGTATATCACAAGCATTACTCTTGTAGATGCAAATGACTATGACGTTCCGCAAACCCGTAAAAGAGTATTCTTTATTGGAATAAAAAAATCAATAAAACGAAAATTTATTTTTCCAACATCATCAATATTGAAGCACAAGCCAACCCTAAGAGATGCTCTAGTTAATTTAGATAAACCAATTCCATCTAAAGAATTTAATAAAACAAATGGCATAAATCCTAAAAGCAATATCATACAAAATAATGAATATATGACAGGCAGTTTTTCGACAATTTATATGTCTAGAAATCGAGTTAGAAATTGGGACGAACCCTCTTTTACTATTCAAGCAGGTGGGCGACATGCACCATTACATCCACAAGCTCCAAAGATGATAAAAGTTGGAACTGACAAACAAATATTCAATCAACAAAAATTAAAAAAATATAGAAGACTTTCAGTCAGAGAATGTGCTAGAGTTCAAACATTCCCAGATGATTTTATATTTTTTTATGAAAATTTATCTGATGGATATAAAATGATTGGAAATGCTGTTCCTGTAAATTTGGCATTTATAATAGCAAAATCTATTAAGAAAATAATTTAACCAGATTCCTAAAATTATACTCCTCAACACTTAAAGTAATTCTAACTAATTTATTTATCATTCTTTTTTTTTGTAATTGTAAAGCCTTGTTTTTGTAATTGTTTAACAAGAGTATCGAGCATTTCATCTCTAGAGGCATTCCTGTCTATTTTTTTAAGAAATAAATTTTTCATCCCCTCTTTTTCTCGTTGTTTTTTATAATCATTGAGAGAATTGATAGGATAAATCTTAAATCCTTCTTTATAAATAGGGTCTTCTGGTTTTGCGACTTTAACTTTTTTCCAGTTAATTTTCATTTTAGCTCCTTTAGCTTTTTATTTATTGTCCCAGCAATTAGAGTATCTAAATCAGGACAGCTCATAACTAACATTTACTTTTTGATATGTGAAGTAATTTCAAATTTAAATTGTGTTCGTTTTAAGAAATATAAAATATTATTTTTGACACACTTTAGCCTTAGTGTTACGGTTAATTCCTTCGAAGGTTTTTTTGGTGATTAAGAGAAAGGAAAAATGACGATAATATCTATAATAGACGACAATACATCCATCCTAACATCACTATCACTTCAATTTCAATCAAAGGGGTATAAAACCATTACCTTTGCTAATCCTGAAAAAGCATTAGATTATCACGAAGATAAACCTGCTGATGCCTACATAATTGATATGAGAATGCCAAAATTAACAGGCTTTGAATTTTACCGAGATTTATGTGCTGTTCTTAATAAAGATAAGCTTCCTGCCCTTTTTTTAACTGCAGTAGATAATTTAGAAGAAAAAGCTTTAAAGGACACAACTATTGGTGATTATGTTTTAAAACCTTATAGTTTTAACATTCTTCATGCTCGTTTAGAGAAAGTTATGAGTTATTTTGAAAAGAATAAAGAAGAAGAAGTTTATAGGATTGGTAATCTTGAACTTATAGAAGAGCAAATTCTATGCCGTTGGTTTGGAAAAGATATTGAATTAACAAAAACTGAATTTGCTTTACTCAGACAGTTAGTAAAACGTCCTCGTGTAGTTTATACTCGAGATCAACTACTTGATGTCTGCTATTCACATGATATTGCCGTTACAGATAGAAATATTGATTCTCATATTAAACGACTACGTAAAAAATTTCGACAAGCAAAACCAGATATAAATTTTAATCGTATTACAACACATTATGGATCAGGCTACGCTTGGTCACCACAATCATATTGATAATTTTCTTAAATAAATCATAGTCTCGACTTTTTTTCGACCAAGTTTATTTTTATATTATCATTTGTGGTACTAATAAAAAAAATATTGTTATTTATTTTATCAATAGTTTTTACTATTGTTTTACTTATTGGTGCCACAACCTCCTATGCAAAAGATGAGTTTGATTCAGAAACAATGGAATCAATTAATCGTTTCTACACTATAGAATGGATAGATGTTATTGATGAAAATAATAAAAAATATGTTTGTGGCACCAAAGTCTCTACTTTTGATGTGAGTGGCCGAAAATTTAAATTAGAATACTATATGATTTTAATGGATGATGATTCTCTTGTTACCCGTTTTGAAGTTGATGCACTTCAAATTAGTTTTGAGGAAATAGAACCTATTAAAACTGAGGATTTATTAATTAAACTCTATGCATCAAAAGTAACAAAAGATGGAAAAGATATTATTGGAGGTCCACGTGGTCAAAATTATAAATCTAAAGGTATAGCATTAGAATTTTCAGATTCTGATTTTAAGGAAGATATTCAACTATTCAAAACTTTATATAAAGGTGGATATGATATTCAAATTTTTATTTTACCCAAATCTGCTACCATAATTCCCATAACTCAAAATATAAAATATAAAAAAGAAAGTGAAAAAGTTTTAGATAATTGTCTTAAAGAATTAATAAATAATTACAAAGAAGCAAAAAAACCCAAAGGTGAGATTTATCCTGAAAATATAATGCACGTTGGATGAATGTTTGTTTAATTCATGTAGAGGTAGTATTTGTTTTATAAATAATTAGATTAGTTATTTTAATGCTGGGATATTGAATCCCAGCATATTTACAGTTTTTTTAAGCGTAGATTGTATCTGAAAGTCTAAATATTAGGATTATAGCTATAGCAAGAAATACATGCCCTACTACTTCATCTCCAACATCTGTTTTTGAATCCGGATCAATTATTTTCAATCGTGTTCCCCAACTTAAAATTACCTGACATAATGATACAAGAAAGTTAAAGACAAAGAAAATCCAACAACCAAGTGGTCCATTTTCTCTGAAAATAATCCAAACACCTATGATAAGAGTTGGAAGCACAAAACTACCGACAATTCTTATAATCGGAACTGATTTTTCTCCTAAATCATACCTTGTAACAAGTGTGTTTGGACTAAACACAGTAAGAACTGCGTAGTAACCTAAACCTAACATGCTTATGGCATATAAAACTAAATTTAATATTCCACCCCAAGCTTCAATCATTTTACCCCCTTTAAATTATACTTCTGCTTTAGATAAGTCCCATAACTGGACGTTGTCAACACAATCATCAAACAATGCTTTTGCATTTGGATTAGGATGGTTTCCAGAAGCAAATTGCTTCATATTTTCTTCATTATGAACAGTAACCTTCATCATCGCATAACTTTTATCTGGAGCAATACCTGGTCTAGTTTGTTCTACGTGAGCGATTGTTTTTCTTATTTCCAATCCTTCCTCTGATTGAAACCAACCCATAAATTTATCAAACATTCCTTCTTTAAAAGTAACCATAGCCAACATTTCTTTATCCATAAAATACCTTTCTTTAATTGGTGTTATTTACCTTTAAAGTGATTCTTAAATTATAAAATATTAAATTTTGATGATAATTATCTGTAATTGTATGACCACAAGTAAATAATTAGTTTAAATTTGCCCACTTGATACAATCTTCAAGTCTATCGTCTCCCCAAAAAACTTCTCCTTTATAAATAAAACTAGGACTTCCAAAAACACCTTTTTTATATGCATGTTCAGTATTCTTTATATATTGATCATTTATTTTTGGATCCTGAGCATGCTCCATAATTTTTGAAGTATCAAGATTTAATTCTTCTAAAATTTCTGTTAGATTAGGTTCAACAGCTGGTTCTTTACCTTGTTGAAACCATCTTTGATATGTTTTAACAACATACTTAATGCCCCAACCTTCATTCATTCCTAAAATTGCTATTTGATTAGCTAAATCAAATTGAGTTAAAGGATATGGGGCTGGTACTTTTGCCTCAAAACCATAAAATTTAGCTCTTCTCTCAATATCTCTCCACATATAATCAGATTTTATTTTTTTTGATGGAGGGGTAAAAGGAATATTATCCATGTCCATCATAATTTTTCTTACACTAAAAGGATGCCAATTGAATTTAATATTTTCTTTTTTTTCAACATCATGAATTCTATTAACAGATAAAAAAGTATAAGTACTGCCTATGGAAAACCAAAAATCAATTTCTTTCATTTTTACAAAATTCCTTTTTATAATAAAATATTATATTTTTAATATAATATAGAAAAAATAATAATTTTTAATAACATTATTTAATTTAAAGAAATAATATTGGTTAAATATAGAAAAATTATGGATGCAATAAAACTTTCATAGATTGATCACTCATTGCAACCTCCATAGCTTTATGAACTTCGTCAATTTTATATTCATGAGAAATAATTTTTTGCCATGGTAATTTTTCAATATTTCTCTCAAGTAATTTGACAGAAGGATAATATTGAGAAATATCATCTCCACCTACTCCAATAACTCTAGCACTTTTTTCAAGAATATGAGAATGAGGATTAATTGGTATGTCATGTGAATTAGAAAAAATACCAACTTCTAATACCATGCCGCCTTCTCTAATTAATTCCAAAGCAATGGTAAAACCCTCAGATACACCAGAACAATCAACTACTAAATCTGCACCAACATTATCTGTCAGTTTTTTAATATTATCTTTTATTTCTTCTCTATCATTACTAGTAATAACTTCCGAGGCACCAAATTCTAAAGCAAGCGATGTTCGAAATTTATAAGGATCAATTGCATAAATTTTACCTGCACCCATCAAATGAGATTTAATTAAATGGAATAAACCTATGGGCCCTGTCCCAAGAATAACAACTGTATCCCCACTTCTAAAAGGTTCCCATTCTGAAGACCATTGACGTGCTTTATCTAAACATCCTGTAACTGATAGTGGTTCTATAAAGGTACCGAACTTAGGATCTAGTGTATCAGGGTATTTAAACAAATGACTACCGGGTAAAATATATAAATATTCACTCCATCCACCAAAAATATGAGGGGGTTCACCTGCTCCTATATTATTTCCATAATCTAGTTTGCATTCACAATAGTAATAAGGACGATTATTTCTACAAGCAAAACATTTACCGCATGAAATATTAGGTGCTGGAACTACCCTATCACCAACTTTTAATACATTTCCATCATGATCTAAAAGTTCACCATTTATTTCTTCTATAATACCAATATTTTCATGACCTTGAATTACAGGTAAAGGTATTGGCCTTCCGCCCTTTTGATGAAAAAAACCTTCAAAAGAATGTTTATCTGTACCGCAAATACCTGAATGTTCCATTCGAATTATGGCACAATTTTTTTTTAATTCTGGATAAGGAAATTCTTTTAAAGATAATTTACCTTTAGCTTCTAGAACAACTGATTTTACAAATCTATTTTTAATCATAATAACAGTTAATAAATATATACTAAAATATATATTTTTTTTATAAAATTTAATAAATATGTATTTTACTAATAATGATAGAAAAATCTTTTTTTAAAAATATTAAAGTTCTAGATGGTGGTATGGGACAGGAATTATTATCAAAAGGACTAAAAGCAAAAGGATCTTTATGGTCAGCTACTGCATTAATAGAAGAAAAATATCACCAACTAGTTGTAGATACGCATCTTGATTTTATTAATGCAGGAGCAAATGTAATAGTCACTAATAACTTTTCTGCAAGACGTGCGAGAATGATTGAAAATAAAGTTAATAATTTATTTTCATATGCTAATGAAAAAGCAGGAGAGTTAGCAGTAAAATCAAAAGAATTATCTAATAAAGAAATAATGATTGCAGGAAGTTTACCAGCTCAAAATGATACATATATACAAGACTTAAGAGATATTAAAATAATAGAAGAAAATTTTAATGATCAAGCTCAATGTTTAAAATCATATGTTGATTTTTATTACTTGGATGTTCTTTCAAGTTCATTAGAATGTGAAATAGCATTGAATGTTATTTCTGAAATTGGATTATCAGCTCTAGTAGGTTTGCATGTCAAATCAGATAACAAACTTCCTTCTGGTGAAACAATTACCGAAGTAGTAAATAAATGTAAAAAATTTAATATTATTGGAATAATTTTATCTTGTGTATCACCTGAAATAGTTGAAAAAAATTTAGATGAATTAAACCTACTAGATATTCCATATGGATTTAAAGTTAATTTATGGAAAAAAAAAGATCCCCTGCCCCATACTGCTTGGATAAAAAAACCTGACGAAGTAGGAACTAATCCAATAGAAGTACTTGGTACAAGACATGATTACACAGAAGAAATGTTTTTGAATTTTTCAAAAAAAATGATTCAAAAAGGAGCAACAATTATAGGTGGTTGTTGTGAAATGAGACCAAAGTATATTAAAAAAATTTCAGAATTATCAAGATAACATTTTACCACCTTAAACTCATACAACTTAACCCAGCATCAATTTTAAAAAGTTCATCTACTTTAAGAGAAATTAAATTATATTTTTTTGATAAAATTTTTTCTGTTTCAGGACATCCAGAAGGTATTAATAAATTATTATTAATTCTAATTGAATTTGCAGCTATTTCTTCACCTTTAGGTACCGTTATGAAGTTATATTTTTTTTTAAATATATTATTATTAATCATATTCTGAGTTAATAAAATTGTATCTTCTTCTATTAAGCTGCATTCTGATTTAAAATGAAGAATATTTTTTGGAGTTAAAGTTATTTCAACAGAAGCACCTAGAGATCTAAGTATTTTTAATAAATTTTCTGCTCCTGTTTTGTTAGTTCTGCATGATAATCCAATAATAAAATGATTATTAATTCTTAATATGTCTCCACCTTCAATATAACCATCTTTTACATAATAAATGTTATCAAAAAAATTACTAACATCATTAACCAATATTGCACTTTCTCCAAATCTAGTTTTATCTGCTGGTCTAAGAGATATATAGTTATTATTATAAGTAAGTCCTGGATCTTCTACAAATATACTGTCTGGGAAATCATCTAATGATTCTAAGGTATAGATATTTAAACCTAATTTTTTTAAAGTGTTAACATATTGATTATGTTCATTACTAATTAATTCAAAAGATGGTCTAATGTTTCTATTGCTTAATGCATTTACTATATTTTTATTAATTTTACGAACTAACGCATTTTCAAATAAATAAGCCATTTAAAAATAATTATTAGCAGATAAACTATAAAATAATAGTGGCACTAACAATCAAGACATTAATCACTAGTAATGAGCAAAATAAAAGAACTATTTTATAAATTAGCGCCACATTTCTGAAAATAGTGAAAAATTAGTCATTATAGAGGTCTAATTGTGTTGATTATAAGATTTATGAACTTAATTATAATGAGTGCTTCAAGTAGTCACTGATAAAGAACTATATTTTTTCAAATCATTAATTTAAAAAAATATAAATGTTAAAATTTTCATATCTTATTTTTATTAACCTATTTTTATTTACTAAAGCTTTTGCGATTTCATATAGCACTATGTCTACTGAAGAGTTTAATAAAAGTGGATTTATAGAAAAAAATAATGAAGATTTTCATAATATATCAATCGTAGATAATAAAATATTTTCTAATTTATCTGATGAAATTATATTAATATATTTACCAGGTTCAACAAGAGATGATTTAAGTGATGAGCATTGTACAATAAAAAGTGAATTTTTTTCATTAATAGAATTAATTAAATATAAACCTAATAATAGGAATATTAACTTATATCTTTTATGCTCTCATTTATTATTTGGCGATAAAGGTTTTCCTGATGGCATAGATCAACCATATGTTTATCCCGGAATATCAAAACATGAAAGATATAGAGAAAATATAATAAAAAAATTAAAAGAATTTATTGAAATGGGATTAAATCCAAAAAATATATTTTTAATTGGTCATTCATGTGGTGCATGGCATGGATTACATTTATTAGATAAATCTGAAAATTTTTTTAATTCAACTATAGCAATAAGTCCTGCTTGCTTTGGACCTAGAAGTCTTTGGAAACATCGACGAAATTTAATGAAAAGAAGAGAGGCAGAAATCAATTTTATAAAACAAATTAAAAACTTTGATCCTTTAATTTTTCTTGGCAAAGAAGATTTACGAGAAAATACAGATTCATTAAAAAGAATAATTAATATTAATTCAGTAAATTTTGTTCAATTACCTAATAAAAACAACGATGGGATTTTTTATGTAAATGATACAATTTGCACTTGGCACAACAATGAAGGAATACAAAAGTGGTTTATATTAGATTCTCATAATTTGCATTTTTCAAGATGTTTTGTTGATTATACAAATGATATAATTAATTTTATAAATCTAAAATTAAAATAAATTATTTTTTCTTTTTAATATATCCAATTTGTGGACTATAACCAATAACACTTAATGTATAAAAAAAGATAGTTGCCAAAATTACAATTAACAAAGACATATAATTAAAACTTCCATACGCTGCATGTCTTATAATTTCAACAACATGAGTAAATGGATTAACACTTAATAACCAATAGAGAATAATATTACCGCTCTCTCTAATTTTCCATGCTGGATATAATGATGTTGATAAAAAAAACATTGGAAAAATTACAAAGTTCATAATTCCAGCAAAATTTTCTAATTGTCTAACATATACTGTAATTAGTAAACCTAAAGATCCTAGCATTAAACCTGATATAAATAAAAAAGGGAAAATATAAACTAAACCATAATTTGGAATTCTAATACCAAATATCCAGCAAATTAATAAAAAGAAATAAACTTGAATTATTGATAATAAAGTTCCTGCAACAATCTTAGATAACAATAAAAACCACCTTGGAAGTGGAGAAGTTAATAATAATCTCATAACTCCCATTTCTCTCTCATAAATCATTGATAAAGATGATTGCATACCGTTATAAAGTAAAATTATACCAATCAATCCTGGAACAACATAAGTTTGATATGTGATATAGGTTTCATATGGTGGAATAATTGAAACTCCAAAAATATTTCCAAAGCCTGCTGCAAAAATAAATAACCAAAGTGAGGGTCGAATTAATGAAGATAACAATCTTCCTTTTTGATGTATTAATTTTATTACCTCTCTGATTGAAATAGCAAAAAATGCTCTTAAAAAATGACTATAAGATATTGTTAAAATTTGCATTTTGTTTCTTTTAAATCTTTACCCAATGTATCCATATCATTAATTTCATGCAAAAAACCTTTAATTGGAGTTTTTTCAATTAATGCATTGTGTGTAGATAAAAGAATTGGTTGTCTTAATTGATTATTCCATTCTCTAAAAGATAATGAACCTCCTTTAAATCCATCTAGTCTTAAATTTTTATCAGTTAATGCTTTTACTATATCTTCATATAAAATTGATCTAGTATTTTTAACTGCTTTCACAATACTTTTAAATGATATCCATGCAGCATAATCATACCCTGACATTCTTCTATTTGTTTCTTTTTTTTCAAATCTACTATTGAGTTGAGGAGCCCCATGTCTTTCAAAAGACCAGTGCCATGTTTCAGGAGTTAATCCAGTTGTACCAATAATTGGTCTTGGTAATTTAGTGTTATAGGGTACATATCTTCCAAACTCACCCTCAGTATCTGATAAAAAAATAACATCATGCTTTTTATCACCACTTAATAATGCAATATTATTTTGTTCTCTTTCTCTTGGATCATTAGATAAAATAAAATCTTTTTCTTCAACTATTTGAATCCCCATTTTTTTTGAAGAATTTTTAAAAGATTGTGCAAACTGAATATCTTCTTCATGAGGACCTTTTAATAAAATAACTTTTTTCCAATTTTTTTTAATTAAAAATTGTCCCAAAGAATCAGTAAGCATATTATAGCTTGGAATTGTATGGAATATTTTTTTATTACAGTTTTCATTTCTTAATAAGTTATCACTAGAGCTTACATTAAAAATAATCACTTCTTCTTTTGAAATATTTTGGTTAAGATTTTTTAAATCAGCACTACTTAAATCAACAATATATATAAAATTTTCATCATTTTTATTTATAAAACTATTTAAATTGTCAATGTTATCAAATGAAAAATTTTCTAAAATAAAATTAATTCCTAAAGCATCACCCATCATTTTTGATTCCTCTTCAGCAATTTTAACTGCAATCAATGGTCTACCAGTTGGTTTGAGCTGAATTCTTGCATATATTAGATTTTCATCATATCTAGGATCATCTGTTAAATCTAGATATGCTATTTTTAAATCTTTTGCTTGTACAATAAAAGTTAATGAAATTAGAATAAAAGAAATAATTAAAACTTTTAAGTTTTCAATCTTAGTCATCAATAACTACAGTATGTGGAACTCTTCCCACAGGAATAGATTTAATAACTGTGTTATTTTTCAAGTTAATAATTGTTACATCATCACTTAATCCATTAGCAACAAACAATTTTTCTTCATCTCTGGTAAGAGCAACTTCCCAAGCTCTACTTCCAACTAGAATATAATCTAATACTTCTCTTTTTATAGTATCTACTACAGCTATATGATTAGCACGACCAAGTGAAAGATAAGTTAAGGTTCCTTCCTTATTCATTGTTAAACCAACTGGTGTAACATCTTCTTCTCTAAATCCTGGTGGTAAAAATTTCATGACATCGATAATTTCATGATTACTTGTATCTATAATCCAAACTTCTCCAGATAATTCAGCAGTTACCCACAATTCTTTCTCATCAGGAGTAAATGCAAATCTTCTTGGCCTGGTGCCAACAATAATATTTTTTTCAACAAACAATTCATCTGCATTAATAACATGAACCATATCAGCTACTTCAGAAGTTACATATATTGTTTTTCCATCTTTAGATGTAATAACACCTTCTGGTTCAGCTCCAGTTGGAACACTATTCATTATAATTCCTTCTTCCAAATCAAGAATTCCTAAACTAGAATCTTCTTCATTAGATACATAAATTAATTTTTCATCAGGACTGAAAACAAAAACTTCAGGACTTGGACCGGTATCAATTTGGTCTACTATTTCTAGTGTCTCTATATCAATAACATCAATTATATCGTCATCTCCGCAAGCTACATATAATTTTGATTTATCAGAATTCCATTCCAAGTCTCTTGGTCTCTTTGATGTTTTGATGCTTTTAATTATCTCGTAAGTATCTGGGTCAATAACCATTACTTCATGAGATTTCTCATTACTTACAAAAATTAAACCTGTATCTTTTGAAGAAACAGCTGAAGTTAAAATAATAAAAAATATAAAAACTACAGCTGTTACTTTATTTAAAATCAAATTAATCATTATTCTACGTTAAAAAATCCTTTCATGCCTTTATCTTCAAATCCTTTAACACCAAATTCATATCTTCCAGGTCTTATAGGTACAAACCAAATATCAGCTACTCCTTCGTCATCAAATTCTATACCATATGGATATGCACTATGCATTTCAATTTCATTTACAATAATTTGACTAATCCATGAGTTTCTAAATAAATCATGTGATTGAAACATAAATTCTTCGTAACCATCATTTTCAATCGATAGTTTATAATATTTACCTGTTTCTAATGAGTATTCTGTATTTGACATAGTTAAATCCTTACCACTTAAAAATAAAACATCTAATCTTGTTGGTTGAGATGCTAAATTACCTTTTGAGTAAGCTGAAAAACTAAATAAAGTAATAATTAATATACTGACAAAATATTTAAAAATTATATTAATAAATTTCATTTTATTTATTCCTCCCAATAAAAAACTATTTTAATTTAACCATAATACAATTTTAATCTACAGTTTTTGAATAGATATTTAATAATTTTATATTAAATAATTATGTATAAAAATTACTATTAAATATTTATTCCGAAAACTCTTGTCCATTGCTTAGTTATTAATAAAGTTGTCGACGATTTAAATATATTTTTTTGTGGAGGAAAAATGATGAAGAAATTTTTTACAGTTGTAATATTGGCTTTTGTTTCTTTTAATTTATGGGCAGTTACTAGCCCATCAAAAGAAATTAAAGTTGGAGTCTTAAAATTTGGAACAGCTAATTGGGAGCTTAAAACAACCATGGATAATGGAATAGACACTAAACATAACTTTAAATTAAATGTTGTAGGTCTAGCAGATAAAAAAGCTAATATAGCTGCTTTTTTAGGTGGAGAAGTTGATGTAATACTTACTGATTACATTTGGGTTTCTAGACAAAGAACTGAGGGTGCTGATTTTGTATTTATACCTCATTCTAAATCTGTTGGAGGTATAATAGTAAGTCCTTCATCAAATATAAGTAGTTTGAACGATTTGGCGGGTAAAAAAATAGGCATAGCAGGAGGTCCAGTAGATAAAAGTTGGGTTATACTTCAAGCTTATGCTAAATCTGTTCATAATTTAGATGTTAAAAAAGATGTTGAGTTAGTGTTTGGAGCCCCTCCTCTAATTAACGAAAAATTAATGTCAGGTGAAATAGATGCAGTATTAAATTTTTGGCATTGGAATGCTAGATTAAAAGCAAAAGGAATGACTGAACTTCATAGTGTTGCAAATATGCTAGATGAAATGGGTTTAAATTCTAATGCTCCATTATTAGGTTGGGCATTTAGAGAATCATGGGCGAATGAAAATGATGAATTAATTAGATCATTTTTAGATTCATCATTTGAAACTAAAGGTATGCTTCTAAATGATATGAATGCTTGGGAAAACCTAAAAGCAAAAATGAAAGCAGATAAAGATGAGAGTTTATTTAAAAATCTAAGTACTGATTATAGAGCAGGAATAATGACTGAATCAAGCCCTAGTGCAGCTGAAGCTGCGAAAAAAACTTTTGCTGTAATGGCTGAAATTGGTGGGCAAAAACTTGTTGGTTCCTCAGCTACATTGGATGCAGGTACTTTTTGGAGTGCTTATTAACAAATAGATTTAATTAAATACTCAATCCTTTATAATAATTTAAAGGATAAAAATGAAAAAAAATACTAGAGATTGGCATGTTAGAGTTGCTTCTCTAGTATTTTTAATTTTAGCATGGTCTATATCTTCATATTTTATAAATAGCAGATTATTTCCTCAACCACTCAATGTAATTCAAAGTTTAATTTACAATACATTAGAAGGTTCATTAATTTCTGACTGTTATATTACATTAACTAGAGCTTTATCTGCATTTTTTATTGCTATGATTTTAGGCTCAATAATTGGAATTAGCTTAGGAAGATTTAAAAGATGGGATAGTTTTTTTGATTCATGGGTTATATTAGGACTTAATATTCCTGCATTAGTTGTAGCAATTATGTGTTACATTTGGTTAGGAATGAATGATTTAGCTCTTATAACAGGTGTCGTTATAAATAAATTACCTTTAGTAATAATAAATTTAAGAGAAGGAACAAAAGCTATAGATAATAGTTATATCCAAGTTGGAAGAGTTTATCAATTATCCAAATTTCAAGTTATTCAAAAAATTATTTTACCTCAATTGTACCCGTATTTTTTAGCATCAACTAGATCTGGCTTATCTTTAATTTGGAAAATAGTATTAGTTTTTGAATTATTGGGTAGAAGTAGTGGTGTTGGTTTTATGCTATCTCTGAATTTTCAAATGTTTGATATTGCAGCTATTTTAGCCTATTCGTTAGCTTTTATAACTTTAGTTTTGCTTATTGAATATTTAATAGTTGCACCAATAGAAAGAAAAGTTTCAGGATGGAGAGTATGACTGAAATAGAAATAACTAATTTAAGTAAAAATTTCCAATATACAGAAAAGGATCAAAATAAAATTTTTGAAGTCTATAACGATTTTAATTTAACTATAAATAAATATGAGTTTGTAAGTATTGTTGGTCCTTCAGGTTGCGGTAAATCGACATTATTACAAATGATAGCAGGATTAGAAAAAAATTATATAGGTGAGATAAAATGTGCAACAAATTTAAATAATAAAAATTTGGGATACATGTTTCAAACTCCAAGATTAATGCCATGGTTAACGGTGTTGGAAAATTTAAAAATATGCGCAAGCGAGGAATCAATTAAAAATAATTCACCTCAAAAATATTTAGATAAGTTTCAATTATCAGATTTTTCAAATACTTATCCAAACAGACTATCTGGTGGTATGAGAAGAAAGGTTTCTATAGCAAGAACATTTATTAATGATCCTGATTTAATATTATTGGATGAACCCTTTACTTCTATAGATCTGCCTGTAGCTAATGCATTGAGAGAAGATTTTATTCTTAAAGCTAAAGAATCTAACGTGACTTTAATTTTAGTGACACACGATTTAAAGGAAGCAATTATGTTTGCAGATAAAATTGTTTTTTTATCTCCAAGACCAGCAAAAATTATTCATCAACATCAAATAGATATTGAAAGACCAAGAAAATTAGATGGTGATCGAGTAATTAAAGAATATAATTCTATATTATCAAATTTTCCTAATATTTTGGAGGGAAAGATATAGATTTATGATCTTAGAAGTTAAAAATATTAGCAAATCATATACAAATGTAAAAGCTTTAGATGATGTTTCGTTTTCAATTGATGAAGGTGAATACGTTGCTATTATTGGTCCAAATGGATCTGGCAAAACAACTTTACTTCAAATTTTAACTGGATTGTTTTTGCCTGATTCAGGGGAAGTAAACATTTTTAATTTAAAATTAAAAAAAAATCTTACTTCTATATTAGCAAATATAGGTGTTGTCTTTCAACAACCTACTTTGGATGGAGAATTATCAATTCATTCTAATTTAAAATTTCATTCTCAATTGCATGGAATGAATAAAGCTAAAGCAAATTTAAGAATTGCAGAATTAATTGAAAAATTTGAACTAAAAGAACATGTTAATAAACAAGCAAAAAACTTAAGTGGAGGATTAAAAAGAAGATTAGAAATAGCTCGATCTATATTACACAATCCTAAAATACTAATTTTAGACGAAGCAACATCAGGTTTAGATCCAGAAAGTAGAAAAAATATTTTAACTTATATTAAGGACCTTAATAAAGATCAAAAATTAACTATTATATCTATTACACATTTAAAAGATGAAACAAAAGATGTTCATAAAGTGCTTGAGCTAAAAAAAGGAAAATTAATAAAAAATTAAAAAGGACTTTTGTCAGGGAGTATTACAGCTGGCATATCTTGAAACAAAATTTCATATCCTTCTTCATATGAATCTACATCGAAGTCAGAAGTTTCTTCAGAAAGTATTGCCCCCTCTTCTTTTTGACTCTCTTCTTTTTTTGATTTTTCATCTTTTTTCCTTGAAAATTCTGAAACTTGTTCCGCTGTTCCAGCTTGTTCTACACCGTCATTAATTTTATTCTGTACAGCTCTTAGTTTTTGATCAAGTTCCTGATTGTAAGGAAGTTTATATACACGAGGCTTATCTGCAGGAATATTAAATTCATCTAAAGTAAATAACCACATAAGAATAAAACCTGGTTCATTCAAAAATTTGTCATCTTCTTTTACATAGGTAGAATGGATTTTAAATTTTTCAGGTAATTTTGATGTACTTGGCCAGCCATAAATTTCTATAATTGCTAAATAATTAAAAATATAAAAACAGACAGATAATACTATTACAAAAGCTTTGATTTCCCATCTCCAATTTGATTTAAAATTAAGACTTAGGAGCAAAACTATGATTAAAATAAAACTCGATACTAGAGCTAAAACTATTGGATCTAAAGTATATGGTGTTATTAAAGAATTAATCATCCTTTTGATTGTCTAGTCTTCTTAAGAAGATCTTTTTCTCTACGATTTATTTCTAAAACATTACCTTCATTATCTAATATAAATCTTGCAGCAGTAATTTGATCACCTTTACCAGTTAAAATATATTCCTGATAAAACATTACTGTTACTTGAGGGTGAATTTTTTCAATTTTAACTTTAACTGGTACATCTTCTACTCCTGTAGCTAAATAATGATAAATATTAACAACGTATTCACCTGCTACAACACCTCGAATAGTAACAGTTTCCTGATTTAATACATTTCGGATTTTTTTACCTTCAACAATAATTGTATCTTTATAATTACCTCTATCATCTCTATCTAAATGCATTAATCCTACTTCTTTTGCATGATACCAAAGAACGTTTCCAGCTGGATCCTCTACATAAGTATCTACATCATCAGGATGTTCGTCTGGCCAAGTAATAGTAATAATAAAATCAGCATTCAACTGAACAGTACTAATAGGGTTTATTAAAATAAAAGAAATTGCAAACATAAAAACAAAACCCAGCAAAGCATTAAATAGTAAATCAGTAAAAGGATCATAATTTTCTTGATTCTTAAAAAAACCAAAAGATTTCATAATTATTATTTACTATTAATTATAATAGGAATTATTTTCGTTTCAGAAATTTGTGCAATGTTAGAAAATAATTCTTCATTTGCTTCATCTAATAAATAATATTGAGTTCTTAGAAGAATTCCACCAACAAGACCTGCAAGAGTTGTAAAAAGTGCTATTGCCATCCCTCCACTCATTGATGATAAAGCTGTTTTTAAAGTAGAAACATCATAAGCGTCTATATTACTTATAGGTGCCAACATTAAAATAAAACCTACAATAGTTCCTAATAAACCTAATTTAAGCATCATATCTGAAACTAATAAACCTATTTTTAATTGTTTATTAAGTTTATCAGCAAAAAGTTGTAA
The DNA here is from genome assembly GCA_902603095.1 of uncultured Alphaproteobacteria bacterium. Taxonomy (GTDB): domain Bacteria; phylum Pseudomonadota; class Alphaproteobacteria; order HIMB59; genus CACPNW01. Next base: position 345 of record CACKTS010000006.1, on the reverse strand, counting down.
TAAGATTTGTTGATCAAAATTTTTATTATCAGTTTTTTGTGTTTTAGTAATTATATTAGATATATATTCTTGATAAAAATATTTATAATTTTTTTTATTATCATTGATTAGAAACAAACCTTTAAGATCTTCAATTGTAATTATACTTTTTTCATTTGTTTCAATTTTATCTTTTACTATAAAAATATTTCTTATTTCTGAAGAAATATTAAATATTTTAATTAGAGCATGAAGAGATGTTATAAAATAGACTATTAATATAACAAAAGAAATATAACTTTTATCACTGCTAAGCATACTCTGAATTAATCCAAAATAATAAAAACCAATTAAGCAAAATATAAA
>CACKTS010000005.1 GCA_902603095.1 uncultured Alphaproteobacteria bacterium | reverse complement strand
AAATCTTTATAAAAACAATAATCAAGAGTTATTTGCAAAAGAGCTTTGTAAAAATACATTTGCCGATAAAGTTTTTTTTACAAATTCTGGCGCAGAAGCAATAGAGTGTGGTTTGAAAGTAGTTAAAAGTTATTGGAATTTAAAAAATAAAAACAAAAAAAATATAATTACTTTTAAAGGAGCATTTCATGGTAGAACATTTGCCGCATTGTCTGCTCAAAAAAATAAAAAATACTCAAATGGATTTACCCCACTAATGAGTGGTTTCAAAAATATTCCATTCAATGATGAGAAGGCATTGAAGAAAATTATTAATCAAGAAACTGCAGCAATACTAATTGAACCTATTCAGGGAGAAGGTGGAATTAGACCAGCAACACTTAAATACTTAAGATATATAAGAAATATTTGTGACAAAAATAACATTTTGCTTTTTTTAGATGAAGTACAATCAGGTTTTGGCAGATCTGGTAAATTATATTCTTATGAATGGGCAAAGATTAAACCAGATATTTTAGCCACAGCCAAGGGTATTGGCTCGGGTTTCCCCCTTGGAGCTTGTTTAGCCACAAAAAAAGCAAGTATTGGTATGACGCAAGGCAAACATGGTTCAACATATGGGGGGAATCCTCTTGCAGTTAGTGTTGGAAGAGAAGTTTTAAAAATAATTTCTGAAAAAAATTTTTTGAAAAAAGTAGATTCAATATCAAGGTATTTATGGAAAAATTTAAAAAAATTAGAAAGCCATTACAATGAAATTGTTGAAATTAGAGGAGCTGGATTATTACTAGGTATAAAAACTAGACAAAATAATATAATGATTTCAAATAAATTAAAAAAAAATAAATTATTAGATAATGATAAAGATTACGAAAAAAAACTTTCTAAATTTGCAAGAGCAGGATTTAGTTATGAAATAGCAAAAGAAATTTTAAAATAATTTAGTGCTGTAGATGAATTTTTCCCTCTAATAATCTTGCAATTTGTTTAGTAGACTCAAATCGTTCAAAAGTAACCCTAATAATTGCTGTAAGAGGTGCAGCCAAAAGAACTCCTATTATTCCCCAAATCATACCCCAGAAAATTAAAGATAAAATAATTGTAATTGGATGAAGCCCAAAAGCATCCCCAAATATTTTTGGCTCAATTATATTACCAATAACCTGATGAAAAATTGCAGGTAATAATATTATAAGTAAAACTGATGATAAGTCGCTATATTGTAAAACAGCAATAGGTATAGGCAACAAAACAGCTATAATAGAACCTACAACTGGAATAAAATTTAGTAAAAAAGTTAACGACCCAAATATAAATGCAAGCTCTAAACCTAAAAACCAATAAATTAGACCTGCTATTAAACCAGTTATTGATGAAGTAATAAATTTTGTGAAAATATATTTTTTTACATGCCCGATTATGTCATTCCATTCAGGTGATGTATTTTCTGATTTCTTTCCTAATAATAAAAATAGAGTCATAATTATCACTAAAACTAATTTTGAAATAAAATTGGCACTATTGCTCAAAATAGTTGAAGCCCAATCAAGCAGTGGTAAAGTATTAAGAGAGTTTCTTATTGTATCTCTGTCAATTTCTACATTAAATTCTTTTAATTTTGATATACCTATATCTACTAAAATTAAAACTTTGTTATTATAATCATCAGCGGACTGAAGAAATGTAACAACTGAAGAACCTATAAATGGTACAATAATTATAAATAAAAAAACAATTAAACAAAGACTGACAAATACAGCAACTACTCTATGTATATGTAAATAATCAATTTGATAATCAATAATTGGATCAATTAAAATTCGAATTAAAAGAGCTATTACTAATGGAACCAAAAATGGTTGAGCAAAATTAAGAATGAATGCTACTGCAATACTAGCAATAATAAATAATGAACCTGTAACAATTCTACTAGTTTCTAAAGTCTGCTTCATTTATTAATCTTAGGATTAAAAATTTCAGATTTATCTTTAGAAATAGATTCAACATAAATAGATTGGCTTGGAAAGGCGAAACCTGCATTATTTCCCTCAACAATTTCAATAATTGAAACAGCTAACTCCTCTTTTATACGCAAAAATTCAGACCAGTCATTTGTAACAGTAAATACTTGGACTAACATATCAATTGAACTTTCAGAAAAGCTATCAATTCTAACAAAAAATCCGCTATTTTCATTTTTTGCAAAATCTTTTTTATTGTTTATTAATTTTGTAATCTCATCTCTAATGATTTTTAATTGATCAATAGTTGTTTTATATTCAAGACCAATAAGCCACCGTATTCTTCTATGATGTCTTCTAGAATAATTAGTGACTGATTGTTCAGCAAATTTGTAATTAGGTATCATTACAGGAGTAGAGTCAAATCTTCTTACTAAAGTTGATCTAAAGCCAATCTGCTCAACAACTCCTTCAACTTCGTCTGATACTAAAATAACATCACCAATTGTAAATCTTTTTTCCATAAGTATCATTATTCCACTAATCAAATTTTTAAATAAATCTTGCGCCCCTAGAGCTACAGCCACACCAAACAATCCTAATCCAGCAATTACAGGCCCTACTTTTATTCCCCAAAGTTCCAATACTGCAACAATACCTAGAATAATAATTATAATCTCTAATCCCTTTAATGTCCAATTAACAAGAGGTTTTGAAATTTTATCCTCAAAATTTTTTATTATAAAAGAAAAAGGCTTAACAAGTTGATGTAATAACCAAAAAATAAAAATAGTAATTAAAGTTCTATTTAGTAAATCTATAAATTCTTGAACTTCTATTGATAAATTAATATAAGAAGTTGCTATAAAAAAACCTAAAACTACAGGAAGAAACTTTAAGGGGCCTTCTATTACATCTACAACTGTATTATCGATTTTGGTTGAAGTTTTATTAACGATTTTATTTAACTTACTTATTATAAATCTAGCAAACAACCTTCTTAAAACATAAAATAATAGAAATATGATAAAACCTACTATAATTTCAGAAGCATTGACACCAAATACACCTTCATTCCATACTTCCAAAAAAAGTTTCTTAAAACTATTGATAGCTTCCATTTTCGATTTATTTATAAGTTGTGATTATTAATAACATGAAATTCATTAGTTTAATTATTTTTTTCTTAATGTTTTTTTGTTGCAAGACAGGATATACAAATAATATGACTATTTATGATTTTTCCTTCGAAGATATTGATGGAAACTCAATAGATCTTGGTAAATTCAAGGGTAAACCTATATTTTTGGTTAATACAGCATCAAGATGCGGATTTACGCCACAATATGAAAATCTTCAAAATCTTTTTATAAATTATAAAAAAACAGACCTAACAATTTTGGCAATAACAAGTAATTCATTTAACCAAGAATACTCATCAACTGAAGATATTAAAAAAATTTGTTTGGTAAATTATGACGTAGGATTTGTTACTTCTTCTCCATTAGATGTAAAGGGTGATAAAGCACACGAAATTTTTATATGGTTAAATGAAGAATATGGAAAGGTTCCTAAATGGAATTTTTACAAATATCTTTTTGATAGAGATGGTAAACTTAATTCCTCTTGGTCTTCTATGACTAAACCTGATCATTCAAAAATTTTAAAAAAAATAGATAATTTATTATAAAAAAAGCCTCCTATAATGGAGGCTTTTTAAAATTTACAAATTATTTTTTTATTTACATCATGCCGCCCATGCCACCCATGCCGCCCATGCCGCCCATGCCGCCACCCATATCGGGCATAGCAGGAGCAGGTTTATCTTCTGGAGCATCAGCAACCATTGCTTCTGTTGTAATTAACAATCCAGCTACAGAGGCAGCATCTTGAAGAGCTGCTCTAACAACTTTTGTCGGATCAATAATTCCAGCAGTTATCATATTGGTATATTTATCAGCTTGCGCATCATAACCTAAATTGTTGTCTTTGCTTTCTCTGATTTTTCCAGCCACAACAGCACCGTCAACACCTGCATTTTCAGCAATTTGCCTTAGTGGATGAAAAAGAGCTCTTCTAACAATATCTACACCAATTTTTTGGTCATCATTTGAAGTTTTAACAGAGTTTAGAGCTTTTGTTGCATATGCTAAAGCAGAACCACCTCCAGGAACAATACCTTCCTCAACTGCAGCTCTCGTAGCATGCATAGCATCTTCAACTCGATCTTTTTTTTCTTTAACTTCAACCTCAGTAGCACCACCAACTCTGATTACTGCTACACCACCAGCAAGTTTTGCTAGTCTTTCTTGAAGTTTCTCTCTGTCATAATCAGATGTAGTTTCTTCAATTTGTGCTCTAATCTGATTACACCTACCTTCGATTTCTTTCTTTTTTCCAGCACCTTGAACAATAGTTGTATTTTCTTTGTCAACTACCACTCTTTTAGCAGTGCCAAGCATATCAATGGTTACGTTTTCAAGTTTAATACCTAAATCTTCACTTATAACTTGACCACCAGTAAGTATAGCTATGTCTTCTAACATTGCCTTACGTCTATCTCCAAAACCGGGAGCTTTTACAGCAGCGATTTTTAATCCACCTCTTAATTTATTAACAACAAGAGTGGCCAGAGCCTCTCCTTCTATATCTTCTGCAATAATTAAAAGTGGTTTTGTTGATTGAACTATAGATTCTAAAAGAGGTAACATAGGTTGAAGACTTGATAGTTTTTTTTCATGTAGAAGAACTAAACAATCACCTAACTCAGTTATCATCTTTTCAGCATTTGTTACAAAATATGGAGAAAGATATCCGCGATCAAACATCATACCTTCTACAACATCAAGTTCGGTATCTAAACTTTTTGCTTCTTCAACGGTTATTACACCCTCTTTACCAACTTTTTGCATTGCACTAGAAATCATTTTACCAACTTCCTCATCTCCATTCGATGCAATTGTACCTACCTGAGATACTTCCTTATCAGTTTTAATTATCTTTGATTTTTTTTGTAATTCAGAAACAATTGAATCAACTGCTAAGTCAACTCCTCTTTTTAAATCCATTGGATTCATTCCAGCAGCAACAGCTTTCATTCCTTCTGTAGCAATAGCTTGCGTCAACACAGTAGCTGTAGTAGTTCCATCTCCTGCAGTATCATTAGTTTTACTTGCAACATCACGTACCATCTGAGCGCCCATGTTTTCAAATTTATCTTTAAGCTCTATTTCTTTAGCAACGCTAACACCGTCTTTTGTAATTCTAGGAGCACCAAAGGATTTGTCCATAACAACGTTACGACCTTTAGGTCCAAGAGTAACTTTAACAGCATCTGCTAATTTGTTGACACCAGTAAGCATTTTTGCCCTAGCATCAGATCCAAAAAATATATTTTTTGCAGACATTTTATTCCTCTCTTAAATTATTTATTGTTTATTTTTTATTTTTTCTTGTTTGAGAGATGATTCCCATAATGTCTGATTCTTTCATTATTAGATAATCTTCTCCATTCATTTTAACTTCAGTTCCTGACCATTTACCAAAGAGAATTTTATCTCCCTTTTTAACGTCTAATGGAACTAGTTTTCCTACTTCATCTCTTGCACCAGATCCAACTTCTAGCACTTCGCCTTCCATAGGTTTTTCTTGAGCAGTATCAGGAATTATTATTCCCCCTGCAGTTTTTTGATCAGATTCGACTCTTCTAACGAGTACTCTGTCATGTAATGGTTTAAAGTTCATATTCTCCTCAATTTAAATTATTGAAAATTAATACTTTTTTATTAGCACTCTTGCTAATAGAGTGCTAATCATTTAAGCATTATTTAACCTTAATCAAGAGTTTGCTTTAATTTTTTTTAATTTTTTATATAAACCAATAAAATGGCTATTTTCTTTAATATTTTTTTAAAAACTTTTGCTTATTTAGTTTCAATTTCTTTAATAATATTACTATTAACTTTAATTTTTAGTTTAATTAACAATGAAAATAGAGATGAATTTGCTTTTTCATCAGGTGAAGAAACCTCTTCTAACACTATTGCTATAATTGAAATGAATGGTTTGATTATAGAAAAAAATAGAAATTTTGTAGAATTAGCAAACCCTTTGATAATTTCCCCCTCAGAGGTAAATGATTATCTTGAAAATTTAAAAAATTTTTCACCTAAAATTATAATTTTTTCAATTAATTCTCCTGGAGGTACTGTTAGCGCCTCAAAAAACTTGTATGATATAATTACTAAATTTAAACAAAATAATAAAACTGAAATCATATTTCATACTAATGAAATACTTGCGTCAGGTGGATATTGGGCCTCATTATCCGGTGATAAAATTTATGCAAATTACGGCTCTATATTAGGAAGTATTGGTGTTAAAGGACCAGAATGGTTTTTTTATGATAACCCAAAATCAATATCAACTGGCATTTTTGGAAATAGAATAGAAACAATAAATGGAATAAAAGTTTACTCAAAAATAGCTGGAAAATCTAAAGATATTTTAAATCCATTCAGAAAACCCTTTGAAAAAGAATTAGAACACTTACAAAAAATGGTGGATGAAATTTATGAAGATTTTGTAAGAATTGTATCCAAAGAAAGAAAAATAGAAATTAATACTATTACAGAAGATATAGGCGCATTAATATATACAACAAAAAGTGCTAAGAAAAATCATCTTATAGACGGAGAGTTAACTCTTGAAAATTTAATTCAAAAAATAATAAAAGAAAAAGAATTTTCAGACTACAAGATAATTAAAACAAGTAATCAAAGTAAATCATTTTTAAAACAAATACTAAATGGCCAAATAAATATTCCGAAAATTGATTTAGATTATGAATGTTTAAGTTTGAGATCAAGTATTTCTACTATTCTGAGTTATCAATCTGTAGGTTGTTAATTAACTCATCAATTTTACTGACTTTTAGTATAAGGTTTTTATAATAATTACTTTCATTATAAATTTGCTTGTTAATATATTTCTTTACCATTGATGAATGATTTTTTACATTTACACTATCTGCAATTACTTTTGAAAATTTTAAATTTAAAGTTTTAGATAAATTGTGGTAACGATTAGATATATTTTGTTCATATAAATTGTTAAAACTAGGACTAATTTCAATCACTTTAGTACCTTCTTTACAAAATATAATATTTGATAAATTCGATCCGTGAGGAGAGATTATTAATTCAGCATTTGAAAAAATTTTCATCTGCTGAAGAATTTCAAAATGATGAGGATTAATAATTTCAAAGCCTTTATTTATTAATTTATCAATCAAATCAGCTTCATTAATGATTTTTCTATAATTAGCTTCTTCTCTTCTAATATAGATTTTTTTACCAAAATTAGGTGTTTCGATTTTATAAAAAATTTTTTCAATAAAAAAATTAAGAATTTTTATAGATTTATCTATACTAAAGAACTGAGGAAATGAAGAATTTTCAAATTTATAAAAATTGTCATCAATAAAACTAAACTCAATTTCAATTTCTCGCATTTTACATATGGATTTAATCAAATTTCTAAATTTATTTGAGAGATTTCTGTGAATTATAATATTAATTTTTTTATCGTTAATAAAAAAAACTCTAGGAAAAAAATGAATTAAATTGGTAAAATAATTATCGGCAGGACTACTTCCTAATATAAATAAATTGTCAAATTTTTTAAAATTTTTACTATCATCAATTAAATTCTTATAAAAATTTTCGCTATAAAAATGTTCAATTGAATTATCATCTTCTCTTTTAAATAATTCATAAAATGTATTATAATTTGTTGTTACTGGAAAATAGTTAAAAGAATCTAAATAGAAGTCACCTTTTAAAATTTTACATTCTTCATTTATATCCTTCATTACGGCTGATATAAATAAAGTATTTAAGGTCTTATTTTTTATAATTGTATCTTTTTTAATATCCTGCAACATAAATATGTATTAATTAATATTTTTTTCTAAAAAATTATAAACTTTTTTATAAGATAAAAAATTTATATTTAGTTTTAAATATTTATATTCCTATTTTATTTAAAATTCTATAAATGAGAAATTTAAATCGGTTTTCACTTATATAATTTTGCCCTTCTTTTTCTAAAGTTTCATTAATTTTCAATATATTAGTTAAATTTTTAGATCTATCTAGTTTCAAAATAATGCTAGTCTCCGCAGTTCCAGACTCAGAAAAATATAAATCTTTGGGTAAGAATCTTTGAGTTTGACCTCCAAGAATCATATAAGATTTATTAATTGATACTTCTTCAATAAAAGCATTCATTTTAAAAATTTCAATTAACTCATCAATATTTATTACAATGTACGGCATCCAATATTTATCGTAGTGCATTTGGCAGGAGTGTTCACTATTAAATTCAGTCTTGCCTTTATCTCTTGTACGTAATCTAAGAACTATATAATTTTTAGATAATTTTAAAAGTTTATTTATAAACTGTAATGGATCAACCTGATGCTGAATCGTATCCCTACTGTAGACAATATCATACAAGACACTTTCATTAAAACTTAAATTTTCATTATCTAAAACCCTAAAATTTGTTATTCCATATTTTTTTTTAGCAAATTCTATTGCAGATTTTGAAATATCAACTCCTAAATAATTTTTAGTATTAAAACCAGATACATTTTTTAATATATACCTCAAAAGATACCCAGAAGCACAGCCTACATCTAGAATTGAATTATTATTTTTATTTAATAATTCTATCATTTTTTTATTTTCATAAAATGAGCCAAAAGTATAATTAAAAAATGAATTAGAATAGTAATTCCATGGATTAAAATTATCTAGATGGCTTTTAGTATCCCAGCCTTTAAAATATTTATTTTCTTTCATATCTAATAAAAATTACTAAACTAGATATACTTACTCAGTTAAATGTGTACAGGATTATATTACATATTTACTGTTAAAATTATGTTAATATAAATTAATGCTAAGAAAAAAAAAATTAATTGAATATTTCGAAAGTGGAATTAAATCTGATACTGAATTAAAAATTGGAACAGAGCATGAAAAATTTATTTTAAATAAATCAACTTTAAAACCTCTCTCATATAATGAAAAAAATGGAATTGGCGATATTTTCTCAAGCTTAAAGGATATGGGTTGGAAATCTATTTATGATGAAATAAATAATAAAGTTGTAGGTTTAATTAATGGTCAGCAAAACATAAGTTTAGAGCCAGCTGGTCAATTTGAGTTATCAGGACAGCCTTTAGAAAATATACACCAGACTTGTGATGAAATTACTAGTCATCTTAATCAAATGAAAGAATTGTCATTAAAACACAACTTTACAATGCTTGGCATAGGAGTAGAACCTTCACTGGATCTAAAAGACTTCTATTGGATGCCAAAGGAACGCTATACTATAATGCGAGAATATATGCCTAAAGTAGGTAAAAATGGTTTAGATATGATGCAAAGGACTTGTTCGACGCAAGTGAATCTTGATTTTTCATCTGAACAAGACATGATTAAAAAGTTCCGTGTATTATTATCTTTAGAATCTATTGGAACTGCAATCTTTGCTAATTCTCCATTTGTAAATAAAAAGTTATCTGATTTTAAAAGTCTACGTTCTCTATATTGGATGAATACTGATAATCAAAGAACTGGCATTCTACCATTTGTGTTTGATAAAGATTTTAATTTTGAAACTTATACAGACTATGCTCTAGATGTACCTATGTATTTCATAAAAAGAAATGATAAATATATTAATCTTGCAGGTTGCAGTTTTCAAAAATTTATGGAAGGAAAATTAGATCAACTTCCAAATGATACAGCTACATATGATGACTGGAAAAACCATTTAACTACTTTGTTTCCTCAAGTAAGACTTAAGCAATATCTTGAATTAAGATCAATGGATGCATGTTCATGGAATGAAATTTGTGGGCAGCCTGCTTTTTGGACAGGTCTTTTATATGATAAAGAATGCTTAGAAGAAACTTATAGTTTAACTCAAAATTGGACGAATGATGATAGGCTATATCTTTATGAAAATGTTCCTCAACATGGTTTAGCTACTCCCTTTAAAAATGGGAAAGTCATAGATATTGCAAAGATTTTATTAAAAATATCACAAAGAGGGCTTAAAAACAGAAATTTTTTATCTAGTAGTGGTGATGATGAAAGAAAATATTTGGAAAATATTGAGATAAATTTGGATAAGAATAGCTCTCCTGCTGATACACTGATTGATAAGTATAATCATAAATGGAAAAAATCCATCAAACCCATTTATGAAGAAAATATTTTTTAATGACCATCAAAAAAATAGGAATACAAATGGATGCAATTGAAAACATTGATTTGAATTTTGATACGTCATTCCTTTTGATTATGGAAGCACAAAAAAGAGGGTATGATGTGTTTTATTATAATCCTATTGATCTTGAATATGATAAGAATATTTTACAAGCTTGGGGTTTTTTTATTAAGGTTTTTAATCAAAAAGATACTCACTTTAAATATATTAGTAAAAAGAAGGAACTTCTTAATCTTAGTGAATTGGATGTTATTTTAATCAGGCAAGACCCACCTTTTGATATGAATTATATAACATCAACTTACCTTCTTGAACAATTACCTCCAAGTACAGTGGTTCTTAATAACCCTATTTCGATTAGAAATTCAGCAGAAAAAATTTATCCAATTCAATTTCAGAAATATATGCCACCGACAATTATAACCCAGAATATTGAAACAATTAAAAAATTTTTAATAGAAAACAAGGATATAGTAACAAAACCGCTTTATGGGAATGGAGGAGAAGGAATACATAGATCTAGAATAGAAGATTTAACATTACAAGGTATAGATGAAAATAAAAACTCATTAGATGAACCAATCATAGCACAAAAATATATTCCAGAAATTGTAGAAGGTGATCGCAGAATCATTCTTATAGATGGTGATTATGTTGGTTCTGTTGCGCGTATTCCTCAAGATAACAATCTTAAAGCCAATTTCCATGCTGGAGGAAAACCACATAAAACCGATTTAATATATAGGGACAAAGAGATTTGTGATGCTTTAAGATATGACCTAAAGAAAAAAAATCTTTTTTTAGTTGGAATTGACATAATTGGGAATTATCTTACTGAAATAAATGTTACTTCTCCAACTGGGTTGAAGCAAATAAATGAACTTAATGATTTAAAACTTGAAAAAATTTATTGGGATAAACTAGAAAAAAAATTTTTTAACCTCAAAAAATCATAAAAATTATAATATATAAATAAATTAGAGAATTCAGTATATGCTAATATGTAAATATGCGCTCTCAATCATCAATTAAAAATCTTTTACGTTTATCAATACCAATTTTTTTTGCTAATATGGCAGTACCTTTAGTAGCCATTGTAGATACAGGATTAATGGGCAATCTTGATAACGCTACATATCTAACTGCAACAAGTATTGCTTCTGCTTTATTTTCAATGATTTTTTGGAGTTTTGGTTTTTTAAGAATGGGTACGGTAGGAATGGTTTCACAAGCTAATGGATCGAGCCAATATAATGAAATAGTAAATTTAGTTTTTAGAAATCTTAGTTTTGTAATAATTATTTCTTTTTGTTTATTTTTGCTTCAACATTTTATTTTTAACTTAGGATTAAAAATCTTTGATCTAAAAGAAAATACACAAGAATACTTCAAAGATTACTTTTATATAAGAATTTATTCATCTTTTGGAGAACTAACAATTTTTTTAATAACAGGGTTATTTATTGGCTTACAAAAAACAAAAACATCAAGTCTAGTTGTTGTCTTCTTTTCTATTACAAATATAATTTTTAGCTTATTATTTGTTTTACATTTTAATTTGGATGTAAAAGGTGTGGCTCTAGGTACCTTAGTCTCATCAACTATAACTTCTATTATTTTTTTAATTTACACTTTTTCAGAATTAAAAAAATTCACAGAGATAAATATAAATATTAAACAAATTTATAATTTTAAAAAAATTCACAATATATTTAATATTAACTTTAATATATTTGTAAGAACAATTCTACTAACTTTCTCTTTCTTATTTTTTACATATTTAGGAAATAAAATAAGTGAAGATGTTGTTGCTGCTAATACAATATTAATTAATCTTATTTTTTTATCTGCATTTATTCTTGATGCTTACGCCATTTCAACGGAAGGTATTGTTGGCTATTCAATAGGTTCAAAAAATATTACTTTACTTAAAAGCATTATTAAAAATTCTTTTATATTAAGTACTGTTACTGGTTTCTTAATTGCACTATTATATTTATGTTTTAAAAACCAATTCATTAATTTAATGACTGATATCCAAAGTATTAAAACACTTAGCTTATCTTACTCCTATTGGGTGGTTATCATCCCATTGATTTCTTCATTTTGTTATCAGTTTGATGGAATTTTTGTAGGCGCTTCTCAAACAAGAGAGTTGAGAAATGCTATGATCATTTCTGTATCAATTTATATTATAAGCGCCATAAACCTAACAAGTATTTTTGGTAATTTAGGTTTGTGGATATCATTTGGTATTTTTTTTATTGCAAGAGGATTAACTTTATTTTTATATCTTGATCGAATTTATAAAAGAATACAATAATTGGCGCGCCCGAGAAGAGTCGAACTCCTAACCTCCAGATCCGTAGACCATGGCCCGTGCACTAGATAGAAGTACATATACGGAATCACGGGAAAAATCATTTGTTAAATGAAAAAAAATGATTTCGCAAAGAGACAAATAAGAAACAAGGAAACTATTTTAAATTTACTACTTTCTTCAACAACACATCAGAATATTTTTCACTTTCACGTAGTTGGTTGTAAGCGGTCACGGTATTTAAACAATGTAATTGTATAGTTGGTGGCATTCCAATTTTTGCTAATTCTTGCGAACTTTTTTGCTCAAAAGTCTCATTAAAAATATTTACACTATTCGATTTAAGGAAACCGGTTAACGTTGTTGCGGCAACCGCAAAGTTTACATTCTCTGGAATGTAAGGTGATTCTTCATCAAGTAACATTTTAACTTTATTAAGTCCAGAAGAGGCAACACCAACCACTTGACCATTATAATTTAACACGGGTCCACCACTATTACCCGGTTGAATAGCGGCGTCTATCTGAATAAGAGATATATCATTGTTTGGTCCACTCAACGAACTCACAATACCTCTGGTAAGCTTAACACTTGAGCTTAAATTTTCTGCTAACGGAAAGCCAAAAGCCATAATATCTTGACCGAACTCTGCTCCAGAAGGATTTATATTAAGAAAGGTTTTATTTCTGTATTCTCCTCGAAGTAGCGCTAAATCATTTCTATTATCTAATGCTAAAATATTAAAGATATATGTTTTACCATTAATATTAGATGCTAAGCTTTGACAAATACCCGCAACATGTTCGTTAGTTACAATGTAACCTTCTTTGTTAACAAAAAAACCCGTACCACTTCCAATAACATACAACTCTTCCTCTTGAGCTTTTTTTGCCTCCTCTTCCTTCTTCTTTGCTTCTGCTATGCGTTTCTCTTCCCCTTCACTAGCTTTGGCTTCTTCCTTTGCCTTTTTCTTTGCTTCGGCTATGCGTTTTTCTTCGGCTTCTTTAGCTTTGCGTTCTTTCTCTTCCTTTTTCTTAACTTCAGCTAATCGTTTTTCTTCTTTTATTTTTATTTGTTTTGCTCGTTCTTTTGCTTCTTTTCTTATTTTTTCTAATTCTGCTTTTTTATAATTATCATATTCTAATTTTGTTACTTGAGTAGAGTTATCTGGACATTGTCGTTTTTTACTACCTAATATACTTTTTTTTAATTTTCCATAAATTCGAATAACTTCACCGGTATTAAAAGAACAATAACGAAAATCTTTTTGTGGTGTGGCGTCTATAGTTAAACCATCTCCTTCTTCTGATATAACTTGGTTAGACAAAAACAATGTTGCTATAGAGAGCAAAATAATTAGAAAATTTTTCATCGAGATAATTTTACCACTAAATTAGAAATAAGTTTAGTTTTAATGAGACATAAAAGAGACAAATGAAAAATTTCAAACTTGTCTCACTAAACTTTTTGGGAGAATACTTGGCGCGCCCGAGAAGAGTCGAACTCCTAACCTCCAGATCCGTAGTCTGGCGAAAGATCCTTTGGAGAAATAAAAATGAGGAATTGCAAGAAATTTAAAATGCAGAATTGTAGTTTTTGAATGTGAAGGGAATCAAAAAGGAAACTTTTTTTATATTGCTAAATAAAGAGATTGTTAATGGTTCTAGTCAGCACTATTTCGCATAACACCATTTTTGAAAGTTCCTTCAAAAATTATAAATTCTGTAAGTTTTTCACCTTCTCTAATTTTCTTCCACCAGCTCTTTGTGGGTAAAAAAGTCCAACTAGGTTTTACAAAACTCAGAATACCTTTACCTTCAAATTTTCCATTAACAAAATCACCAACATATTTTTTTCCTTCATAAGAGTCAGCGATTTTATCTAATTCATAATCTTCTTCAGAAATACCTTTGATAATAAGAATTCCTTTGCCATGCATTGCACCATTTTGCCATTCACCCTCATACATTTGATCACCTTCACTAGTAAAATTTGTTTCTTTAACAAAATATCTTTTTGAATACATAACACCATTACCATGAGGTTTGTTATCAACAACCTCACCTTCATAGAGATCACCATTGGAGAATTTTAATTTCATTTTTTTATCCAATTATTCACAATTATGCGTAAAAATTTTCTTGTTCATTTATTATAAAAGATTGAATGTCCATAATTTCGTCATCGTTATTCCACCTCTCATAAAATCCTTGGGGTTGAATAGATAAACCATAATTTACCGTTTTGTCCGTTTTAGGATTATTAATATCTATCTCCCTTACTAGATATTTTCCTGGATTCCACGAAAGAGAAAAGCCGAAGGGGACAATATCTGTACTTTGTTCCTCTCCATTCAATATTTTACCAATTTGTTCACTATCAACGATAAGTGAGTCTTTAAATTCTTGTGCGTACGATTGCTTATTTCCACTAAATTCTAACGTTTGAGAATAAGCCATATATTGAAAGATAGTCAGCTCCCCAGTTTTAATATCAATCTCATCTTCAGATATAAGGATAAATTTTTCATATCCTTCTGTAAAAAAACTTTGATCTGGATAACTATAATAGTTTTTAATTAAATCTTCTTTAGATAAATCCTCACTGACACAAGGAAAAATAATTCTAATTTCTCGTAATGCACCCTGAATACAAATTGGTACAACAAAGGATCTATTTGTTCTATCACTTCCTCTTTCAGCAGAACCAAAATTGGCTGTATGAGCAATTTCCTTATTATGTAAGGTATCAAAATAATCCCCTATCTCTATTTCATTTTTACTTTCAACATGTATAGGCAATTTATTTGTTTCTATGATAGCCAGATCTCTTTCTTGATATTCATTAGCAATTAACTTCCAAATGTTTCCAGAAATTAATTCAGTCATTTATTGCTTTCAGTAATTTTAATAATTGTGATTTATTTGGCTCTTGAAAACCATTTTCTTTATTATTAATTTCTTCCATTATTTTATCATTAAAGGGTGAGATTAAACTTTCATTATTTGATTCTTTAAACCAGTTTTTACAATCCTCGAAAAGATTTTCTGCAACAGTTTTCATTGTATCCCAATTTACTTCTTTTGAACCTTCTTCGTATTCAAAAGGTCTTATTTTTGAAGACTTTATTTTTTTAACTTCAAAGAACATACTTGGACTCGCCATACCGCACCCATGCTGATAAATTTTGGGAAACTTAAGAACACTTCTAAATTCGCTATAGATTTCTTGAAAATGAGTGAACATTGTTTGGTCGATAAGGGATCCTATTAAATAAAAACAACGAAATTTATCTTTCTCAATATCAGCAAAGGCAAAAAAAGTATTCATTGCACAAGTGCAGATACCAGGATTATCCTTTCCGCCCATGTTTACAATTTCTTTCATTCCCCATAGATCCAAAATGGTGAATTCACATTTTTCTATAAGTTCATTAGTAAATTTCATTACTCTAAATAGAACTTTAAATCTTTTTTAAATTCACGATTTGATATTTCTGAACATAATGCAGGATTTGTTCCTATAACCTTCCTTTTAAAATCAGTTAAATAAATACCCTTTGATAAATCTATTTTAAATTTTTCTATACCTTCATTGAGAGGGTCATTCCAAAATCTTGTACCCTTAATTATTTTATTTTTTTTATCGTAAGATACAATTGCAGGCCACTGAGTTATCTCATGAATATCTATATTTTTGGAATCGTATACGTAGAATTTCGGAATTTCTGTTTCTTCTTCAATGTATCTATAATATTCCGTAAGATAATTATCTAAAGATACACATTTAATAAAAATTTCTGTTTTAGCTAAAACTGGCAATGAAAATAAAACTAAAAAAATTATTAAAAATTTCATTATCATTATCCTACCACTAACCTCAAAGAATGTTGAGTACAAATCGGTAATTCTGAATACGAAAGCGCACAAACGGCACACTTTTTTATAATTAATAGTTTTATGAAATTAAATTTTTGACAGATTATATGGCGCGCCCGAGAAGAGTCGAACTCCTAACCT
Source organism: uncultured Alphaproteobacteria bacterium (assembly GCA_902603095.1). Lineage (GTDB taxonomy): Bacteria > Pseudomonadota > Alphaproteobacteria > HIMB59 > CACPNW01. Next base: position 42,436 of record CACKTS010000005.1, on the reverse strand, counting down.
CCAGATCCGTAGTCTGGCGCTCTATCCAATTGAGCTACGGGCGCTTCTTATTTTTCCTTACTTTTTTTACTTAGTAGAATTACTAAATAAATTTGAGTACCACATGAGTACCACAAACTCAGTGCTATTTTATCATAACACTTAAAAAGTTAGTAGTAGAAACCCTATAAAGATAGAGTGTTAGAAATTCCACCCTTCTATATAGCTAATGTACGAGTTTAATCCTTGTGTAAGAGTTCTGTGTAAAAAATAGAAGTTAATGAATAGATAAAAATTAAGGCTTACTGTCACCAAAATCTTTTTTATATTCATCAGGAAATTCTCTTAAGTAAACTGTTTTAAAGACCTTACTTGTAAAAAAAAGAGAAAAGAAAACAAAAGCAACAAATAAAATCCAAAAAAAATAAAAGCCACCAACTTCATTAAAAGAAAAACCAAAAATTAAAATAACAACTGCAATTAAAGAAATTACTGGATAGGAAAGTACAGGAATATTTATATTATAATTGATTGGAGTATTTTCATATCGTGCATAAATAAATAAACATACATATATGATACAAAACCATAAGAAAAATTTTCCTCCTAAAAAATTATCACCACTTTGATTAATACCTGTTACTAATTCTGAAATAAAATTAGTTGCATCTTTTTCTTTTTCATAAAGATTAATTTGCAAAAACCGAACTGAGAAAAAATTTAAAACTTTAAAAAAATTTAGATAAATCCCAGCTAAAATTAAATAAGTAATATTTATCCAAAACAACATTTTGAAAACTTGAAACCAATCAATTAAATTAAAACGAAATATTATATTACGAATTGGAATTGGGGGTGTTGTGTCTTTATTCATAATTATTAAACATTAACAAATAAATACACATTTGACTAGAGTACTTAACAAACTTCCTTGTTAATGTTAGGTTAATTTATATGAAAATTTCCTTCATCATTTTTATCTTTTTGTTATCAAATACTGCTCTTAGCGATGATAACAATTTAGGAAATTTTTACTTAGATAAAAAATAGTTATGCGTAATAGTGCGTAATTAAAATATTACTTCTTCCCCATTCTCAAATTCTATTAGAGCAAGTCTAAATTCTATATTATTAATGAAGGTAAGTAATTCTTCGCTTTCTTTAATATGACCTAAAATTAAAGATGAATTCCAAGTGGGATCAACAGGAATCCACATACCATCCATCACGACTTCATTCCATGCATGACCAATAAATTTTTTGGTCTGATAATCATATGCGTATCCAGAAACTTCTCTTGAAGGAATACCAACAGACCTTGCTAGCACATTAAATAACTTAGAATGTTCTGTGCAATCACCTGATTTACTTTCTATGATATCGTATACTGTTGTTGTTTTACTAATTCCTAAATCATCCTCAATATAGTCAGAAACAAATTCTAATAAATTATTAACTTTATCAAGTGTTGTAATTGCTCCATTTATTCCTTTAGTTGCCATACTTATAATATTGGGATCATCAATAGGATCAAAGTCTTTCTTTTTTAAATTTTCTTCAATATCACTAGTAGTTGCTGACTCTATCATACCATAGTCTGTACCATGTAGCACGCCAGCCAAAATTAAATAATTTGATCCATCAACCTGTATTACCTCTTGTTGAATAGCCGTTGGAAATTGATTGTTATAATTGCCTTGAATTTCTAAAAAAATATTTTTAACATTAGTGTTTGGATAATTTTGAATAATTTCCCAATAATCACGATCCAAAGGTATATTGTTTGCAATAAATAAATCTTGTTTATTACTTAAATCAGTTGCAATTTCTTTATCCTCTAAACGCATTTCCATTTGAATTTCTTTTTGGGATATTAAAATTGGTAAATAATTATTAGGATCAACTATCATTTGTCCTGATATTGGAAATACTCCGTTATCTTGCAATATATCAATAACAAAATATTCATAAGGAACACCTTTTACAATTTCTTCCTTAATTTCTGATAAAGTAAAAGTATTATCAGAAAACTTACCTCCTGAAAAATCATTAGACTTAAAAGAATTGCCAATATAATTTTGGTTAGGTAAATAAAAACTAATTTCTGATAAATAATGATTTAGTCTGTAATCAAAATTCTCTAATATTTTAATTTCTTCATTAACTTCATCAAAATAAACAACCTTCATTGTATCGTTTTCTCTTGTTGAAGTTGTTGTTACAATTGACCCTCCTCCTGTTCTACTTTCTAAATCATATAAGAGATTATAAGGCGGATCAGCTTGATAGATTTGTTTTGATAGTACATCAACAGTTCCTTCTGCTTCATTTGCAAGAATTTCCATATGGAATTTTGCATTTTCAATAAAAACAGGTTTATTATAAGTTGAATAATGATCTGCAATCTCATGCCAAAGATGAACATAACCAATCTTTATTTCGTCACCCGCTCCATCATCAATATATACGCCATACCAAATATCATTTGCACTTAAGTAGATTTCTAATAATAACTTAGTCTCTTCATCACTAAGAACTGTATATTCAAGACTCTTCGCGTGATTAATTGTTGTTAAAAAAAATACAAGAATTACGATTAGGGTTTTCATTATTTCTGACTCCAATAAGGAATTATTAAAACTGTTTCACCATATGTAATTCTAGCCATTATTGTTGTGCAAAAATATATTATTTAATTTTGCACAATTTAATCAAATTTCATATATATTTTAAACGATTATTAGAATAATAGATCTTTTTATGCTGTTTAAGAAGTTGTACAACTTTAAATTGCTTTTAATAGTTTTTTTTTTATTATTATTAAAACCATCTTTTGCTGATAATAAACTTCTGATGATAACTGCTGATTATTGTATTTACTGTCAAATTTGGGAAAAAGAAATTGGCAACATTTATCCTAAGACTGATATTTCCAAAACTTTCCCTTTGGAAAAAATTGAGCTTGATGAATACTCCATAAGTAATAACTCAGACGACTACGAAACAAAAATTACACCAACATTCGTTTTTTTTAAGGAAAAAGAAGAAATTGGACGAATTGTTGGTTATTCAAGTGCAGAAATGTTTTGGTGGCAAGTAGATGAAATTCTTGGCCTTGATTAAATATTTGATTGATTTGAATAAATTTATTATTAAATAATATATTGAATATTTTCGTTCTTTATGATCTATGAGGAGATAAATGAAGTTAAATAAATTAAGAAAAATTTCAAGAAGAAATGCTTTGCAACTTATTGCTGGTTTTACCGGGACAGCAATTTTTCCTTCAATATCATTTGCTGAATCTAACCAGGCCTTAAACAGAATAAATGAAATTACAAAGGGATTGGGAGCAACTGAAAGTGATATTTGGTTGGACTTACCAGAAATTGCAGAAAATGGTAATCAGGTAAAAGTTAGTTTTGAAATGGATAGCCCTATAACTGAGTCAGATTATGTTAAAACTGTTTATATTTTAGCAGACGGAAATCCTTCACCAAATGTTGCGAAATTCTCTTTCACACCAGAAATGGGATCATGTTCTGCAACAACAAGAATAAGATTATCAAAAACACAAAATGTCTATTTACTAGCTGAAAATAATAACGGTCAATTTCTTATGACCAATACAAAAGTAAAAGTCACAATTGGTGGATGTGGAGGATAATATGAGGAATTATTATGTCTAAAATTAAGCCAAGAGTAAAAGTACCTAAAGAAGTATCTATTGATGAGATTATTGAAATTAAAACATTAATTAGACACCCCATGCATAGTGGTAGAATGAAAGATACTGATGGTCAAACAATACCAAGACATATAATTAATTCTTTTAGTGCTAAATTTAATGGAAAAGAGATTTTCCAGATGGATCTTGAGCCATCTATATCAACTAACCCATTTATTGTTTTTCAATATAAAGCCAAAGAAAGTGGTAAATTTGATTTTGAATGGATAGACGATAATGGGGAAATATATTCGATCTCAAAAAATATGGTTGTTTCTTAATAGTGAAAAAAAATAAAAAAAATGAAGTATCTAATTTTAAAAAAATTAATCGTAGAGACTTAATAATTGGTGCTTCCAGTATCGGAGCTATTTCACTGGCTCCAAAAAAACTTTTATCAGAAGAGGCAAATCCTGAAAATTTACCACCAAACCTTCCTGAGTGGACACAATACCTTGGCGACGGTGTTGATGTAAATCCTTACGGTATGCCTTCAGAATTTGAGGGGCATGTCATAAGAAGAAATGTTGAGTGGCTTACAGCAAGTGCTGAATCTTCAGTAAATTTTACTCCATTACAAGATCTTGAAGGATTTGTAACACCTAACGGCCTATGCTTTGAAAGACATCATGGTGGTGTTTCAGTTATTAATCCACAAGACTTTAGATTGATGATCAATGGTTTGGTAGATCGAGAAATGATATTTACTCTTGATGATTTAAAACGTTTTCCTCAAACAAATAAATTTTACTTTCTTGAGTGTGCTGCAAATGGTGGTATGGAATGGAAAGGATCTCAATTAAATGGTTGCCAATACACATTTGGAATGGTTCATAACGTTCAATACACAGGTGTTAAATTATCGGATCTTCTTTTGGAAACTGGTTTAAAAGAAAAAGCTAAGTGGGTCTTAGCTGAAGGAAGTGATTCATCAGGAATGACACGTTCTATTCCCATAGAAAAAATTTTAGATGATTGTATCATTGCATGGGCAATGAATGGAGAAGCATTAAGGCCTGAGCAAGGTTATCCGGCGCGCCTCGTAGTTCCTGGTTGGGAAGGTAATATGTGGGTAAAATGGATTAGAAGACTAGAGTTTGGTGACAAACCTTACATGACGAGAGAAGAAACTTCTAAATATACAGATTTGTTAACAAGTGGAAAAGCGAGAATGTTTACCTGGGTTATGGATGCTAAGTCGGTCATAACTTCTCCAAGTCCCGAAAAACCAATACTTTCAAAAGGATTGCATCAATTAAGAGGTCTTGCTTGGTCAGGTAGAGGTAAAATTAAACGAGTAGATATTTCGATTGACGGTGGAAAGAATTGGAAAACTGCTCAACTTCACTCACCAGTTCTAAGTAAATCATTAACTAGATTTACTTTACCATTTGAATGGAACGGTGAGGAATTATTATTACAATCAAGAGCAATTGATGAGACAAATTATGTTCAACCAACTATTAGTGAGCTTCAAAAAATCAGAGGTGTGAATTCAATCTATCATAATAACTCAATAGCAACTTGGCTAGTTTCTAAAAATGGAAAGGTTGACAATGTCAGGCTTGGTTAGATGGATACTAAGCTTTTCATTAATAATATTTTTAGTTAACTCAACTATTGCTAGTGAAAGAAAGTTCAATTTAGGGCAGATTGCTAATAAAGAAGAGGTTGATGGATGGGATATTGATGTAAGGCCTGATGGATTGGGCGCACCAATTGGGAGTGGAACTGCTTTATTTGGTGAAGAAATATACACAGAACAATGCGCGGCATGCCATGGGGATTTTGGTGAAGGTGCAGATAGATGGCCTGCACTCGTTGGAGGTGAAGATAGCTTAGCTTCACATGATCCAGAGAAAACAACTGGAAGTTATTGGCCCTATGCATCTACAATGTATGATTATATTTACAGAGCAATGCCATATGGTGTTGCGCAATCCCTATCTTTTGATGAAACTTATCAAATTGTAGCCTATCTTCTATATATGAGTGACATAATCGAAGAAGATTTTGTTTTATCAGATAAAAATATTGGTGAAATAGAAATGCCAAATCGAGATGGTTTTTTATTACCTGATCCAAGACCAGACATCATAAATACACAAGGCAACCCTTGCATGAGTAATTGTCAAGTATCTACAAATATTATTGGAAAAGCTAGAGATATTGATGTAACTCCAGAAGACGAATAGTTATTAAAGGTAATTAATTAGGTCAACATAATGCAATCGAGGCGAGAATTTCTTCAATTTGCTGCAATTACAGCAATGTTGATTGGTGGCAAAAGTTGGAACGCTGTTGCCGCTAAACAAGAAATTTCCGAAAATGATCTTTTAAAATTTGACTCAAAAGGTCAAATAACTTTATTGCATATAACTGATATACATGGTCAACTTAAACCTGTTTTTTTTAGGCCTCCATCAGAAAATTTTGGAATTGGAAAATACGAAGGCATTCCTCCTCATCTTGTTGGAAAAGTTTTTTTAGATTATTTTGGCATTGAACCTAATACACCACTCGCATACGCACATACTATGTTAGACTACGTTCCATTAGCCAGAGAGTACGGTAAGCTGGGGGGATTAGATAGAACAGCCAGCTTGATTAAAAAAATCAGGGCAGAAAGAGGAGAGAACAAAGTACTTTTATTAGATGGCGGTGACACATGGCAAGGTTCATACACTTCTTTAAAAACTCAAGGGGAAGATATGTTAGAAGCAATGAATCTCTTAAAACCAGATGCTATGGTAGGGCATTGGGAGTTTACACTTGGCCAAGAACGACTTAGTGAACTGATTGATAAAATAGATTTTCCCTTTCTGGGTGGAAATGTTTTTGATACAGAATGGGATGAACCTGTCTTTGAAAGCACTTCTTATTTTGAAAAAGGAGGTGTTAATGTTGCAGTTATTGGACAACACTTCCCATATACCCCTATTGCTAATCCAAGTTACTTAGTTGAGGGTTGGTCTTTTGGAATAAGACCAGAAATCATTCAAAAAAATATAAATAAAGCAAAAAATAATGGCGCTGAAGTAGTGGTTTTATTATCCCATAATGGGTTCGATGTAGATCAGAAATTAGCGTCTATTTTAGATAATGTTGATGTTATATTAACTGGACATACTCATGATGCAATTCCAAGAGCAATTAAGATTAAAAATACTTTGCTTCTTTCATCGGGATCTCATGGCAAATATTTAGGCAGGATTGACCTAAAAATAGACAATGGCAAAGTTGTTGATTTCTCTTCAAATTTAATACCTATTTTTTCAGATGTAATTCAACCTGATCCAGAGATGACAAGTGTGATTAATAAAATTAGAGAACCATATGAAGAAGAATGTAATCGTGTAGTAGGGCAAGCTGAAACATTGCTTTACAGAAGAGGTAATTTTGGTGGACCTTGGGATAGTGTAATTTGTGATGCAATTATTCAAGAAAGGGATACAGAAATTTCATTAAGCCCAGGTTTTAGATGGGGAACAACTTTATTACCAGGTCAAAAGATAACTATTGATGATATTTATTCTCAAACTTCAATGAATTATCCAGAAGTATATAGAACTGAGATGAAAGGTGAAACGATAAAAAATCTTTTAGAAGACGTATGTGATAATATTTTTAATCCTGACCCTTTTTTCCAGCAAGGTGGCGATATGGTTAGAGTTGGAGGAATGACATATACTTGCCAACCTAAAAACACAATGGGAAATAGAATAAGTGATTTAAAATTATCTAATGGTGAAAAACTTGAATCGCAAAAAAAATATACTATCGGAGGTTGGGGATCAATAAATCCCGAAGTTGAAGGACCTCCTATTTATAAACTATTAGAAGATTATGTTTCTGGTGAAAAAATTATCAAACCAAAACATAACAATCCTGTAAAAATTAAGGGAATTTAAAAAAGGCGGCTATTAGCCGCCTTTATCTGTTTCTATTAATTAAAAAGTTTTAAGAAAACATATCAGCAGTTATACCATTATACCAATCTATAGATTCTTGATAGTTAGCTGCTCTTGTTTCACTACTGTCATCAGCTTGTGAAATAAATTTACTTTCAACATCAATAGCTTCTGCACCAGCAACATAACTCGCACCAACTTTAACATCATCATCGGGTGCAATTAGTGACCAGCAGGTATTTGAATAACGAGCATCAAATACTTTACTTCCTGTCAAAGCACCTCTGATATGATTAGCTGCTACTTTGGCTTGACTGTTGGCTGAAAAACCTGACTTAGGCATTGATTTAGCAACAGATGCATCACCTAAAACATAAATATTTTCATCTGCTTGAGATTGCATAGATGCAGGAACAATAGGACACCAGTCACCATTGTTAACACCTGCTGCCATTGCAATTGCACCAGCTTTTTGTGCTGGAACAACACATGCAGCGTCAGCTTTAAATGTATCTAAATCTGTTTCAAACTCCATTGTAGAAGCATTTACATTTTTAAGACCACCGTGATCCTCTGAACTAATCCACTCTATCATTCCTGGATAATGTTTTTGCCATCCTGCCTCAAATAAACCTTGTTTAGAAAATTTAGGTTTAGGATCTAAAATAACAATTTTTGCTGTAGGATTAGATTGTGTAAATTGATGAGCAATCATAGACACTCTTTCATATGGTCCAGGAGGACATCTATATGGATTAGGCGGAGGAACCATAACAAAAGTTCCGCCTTCTTTCATATTCATAACCTGATTTCTCAATAACTGTACCTGAGTACCAGACTTCCATGCATGAGGCATTTGATCTTGGACCGCAGCAGAGTAACCACTTATAGAATCATATTTAAGATCAATTCCCGGTGAAACAACAAGTTTATCATATGAAATTGTGTTTCCAGAACCTAACTTGACCCTTTTAGTAGCTGCATTAACAGAAACAGCCCACTCATGAACAACATTAACACCTTGGTTTACAGCTAGACCGTAGTAATTATGCCCTATTGAACCATAGTTTCGAAATCCACCTAAATAAATATTAGAAAAAAAGCATGTATAATAACGCTTTGAAGCTTCAACTAGTGTTACATGAACTGCACCACCAGAGTCTTTAGCAATATATCTTGCTGCGGTTGCACCACCTGCTCCTCCTCCAATAACAACAACTTTTGGTACAGCACCAAGTGAAATAGATGGAAATGCAAGTGTTGCAGCTGAGGCTGCAGCAATACCTGTAAAAGCACGTCTTGAAATTTTTGACATTATGTCCTCCCGAAATAAATAAACTGATAGGATGTTATCAGCTTTTAGCCTTAAGTAAATGAAAATATCATCATTTTGGGGGATCTAATTTACTAAAATAAAGAGCTAATGATCCAATTTGTTCATCATCAAGTCTCCCAGCAATCATTTGCATAACAGGATTTTCCATCAATTTTGATCTGTAAGCGAGCATTAAAGCAACAAACACCTCTGCATCTATACCGTTAATTACAGGGATACCTTCACTTACTCCTGTCTGAAGATGACATGCTGCACATTCAGCACCTAAATATTCTCCATATTCTATATCACCCATTGCAATAATTTGTTGCTCATCTGAATGTTCATCTGAAAATGCAAATTTTGAAAAAGATGTTAGAAAAAAGATCACAAATAATAATATTTTCATATTTATAATTTAAAACAATTCAGATTTGATTTGTCAATGAGTTAAATTTACTTATTAACAGCAGATTATAATTTTTTAAGAAATAACTATAATAACAAGCTATAAAAAATGGATAAGTGCTTTTTTAGTTTTGAGTGGTATCCTAATTATATAATCAAAATAATGCTCATAATATTACCTTAATTTCATCACGAACCTGCCTAATTTAATAAATATAAATTAACGTGTGGCACTTGTTAAGAGAATAGTTCTTTTTTTAATCACTTTATTATTCATTAATATCCTCCTATTCGGTGCCACATCAGGTTTTGCAAAAAATGTCCGATTGAACTTTAATTTTGTATATTTAATTAATGAAGTTTTTTGATTTTGCACATAAAAAATAATGATACTTTGATCTATTTTCTCTACCAATTTTTGCAAAATCTTTTAGTTTTAATTCATTAGAAGTTAAACTTTTAATATCAATCATTCTGGAATCACCATAACCAATTCTTTGAACTTCATGAGTTTCTCTTAAATGTTTTTCAATTGAAGTTTTGCTAAAATCTTTTGAATGAATTTCAATAATCAAATCTGAATTTGCTAAATTTTTCAGCACATCCTTACTAAATATTTGAAACTCAGCACCTTCACAATCACTAAAAACTAAAACTCTCTCCTTAGAATTTATTTTTTTAATATCTTCGTTAGCTTCAGAATTAAAACAAAAAATTTGATTATTTTTTTTATTAAACTTAACATTTTCAATTAAAAACTCATATACTTCTTTATTTATTTCATAGCCAAAAACTTTAGTTTTTGGATACATAAAACTAAATCCTATGGAGTAATATCCATCTCCAGCACCAATATTAAAAATTTTTTCATAGCTGTTATTTCTTATTGAATTTATAAAAGGTATAAGCTCTGATTCATATGTTCCTAATAATTGAGGGATTAAATCTCCAGCCGCCTTTGCTTCAGAATATTTCATTCCTTTAAAAGGCCCTGTCATAACCTGACGTTTATAATATAAAGTAGAAACAAAATTTTTATAAATTATGAAGTCTATAATTAAAGAAAATTTTTTTAAAAAAAATATAAATATATAATTGACAAAGTTATTAAAAAAAAAACGAAATATTATTTTTTGTAATGTTGACCATCTTTTTTCAGCAGAATGTAAAGTCATAAAAAATATTTATTAACATTGGTTGCGGGGGTAGGATTTGAACCTACGACCTTCAGGTTATGAGCCTGACGAGCTACCGGGCTGCTCCACCCCGCGGTCATATTATATTTAACAACTATATAGATATAAATAAATCAGTGTAAATAAATAACTTAATAAAGAAAAAAAGATAATTAATTAATATTTAGTAGTTAAAACATACATTTAAGCAGACTTATTATAAAATAAGCTCTCAACAATCTTTCTTGCAAATGATATGAAATCATTTGTGAAGTTTTTACTATATTCATTCATTTTGATTTTTTCATATTTATATAGTTTTACATTAAATGCAAAAACTGGAACTGTTACTGGTTTAGATATTCCAAGATTTGTATCTTTGAAATCCAATGAAGCAAATTTGCGAATTGGACCAAGCATTAACTATCCTATTGAAATAAAATATATAAAAAAAAATTTACCAATTGAAGTAGTTGAGGAATTTGATGTTTGGAGAAAAGTAAAAGATTATGAGAATAATATAGGTTGGTTACATAAAAGCTTAATTAAAGGTGATAGATATGTATTAACCAAAAGAACTGATTATATTGATAAAAAAATTTACAATAGACCTGATGGTAAGTTAATTGGTATAGTTCAACAAAATAATATTTTAAAATTAAAAAAATGTCTTTTAGATTGGTGCTATGTTTTTACTAAAGATCTTAAAGGTTGGATTTTAAAAAATGATATTTGGGGAGTTTATAATAAAGAAATATATAATAAAAGTTTTATACAACCATTAATTAATCAATACTGGAAATTATTAAATTTTATAAATTTAATATAATTAATGGCTGGGGCGGCAGGATTCGAACCTGCGAATGCCGACTCCAAAAACCGGTGCCTTACCGCTTGGCGACGCCCCAAAAGATTTTTGGTTTTATTAATTTTTAACCAATAATAAACATAAATATATTCTATTTCCTTATGATATATTAGCACGGATTAAGTGGTATCGGGAGTTAAAAATTACAACGAATTGAATTATAATTATTATAATAACAAAAATTTATAATATATAATAAGCTATTTAAAATTTCATGAAAAGTTTCTGTAAAACTTGCTTATCAATAATATTAATCTCTTTATTAATTGTATTAATTAGCTATTTATTATTTAAAATTGACAATCATAGTTTTTTTTATTCATTTAAAATAATTGTTATTTTATCATTAACATTTATTTTTTATTTATCAGTTTTCATTTTCTTTACTTATCAATGGCAACTTTCAATCATTATAACTACCATCGCCCTAGTTTTTACATCATTATTTTTTGAGTTTTATCTTAAAAATATGACTTTAGCTCAAAATCCCTATCTTAATAAAGCACATAAATTAGCTTTATTTAAAGATCCGAGAAGTAAATTTCAAGTTATTCAGGATTTTAAATCTAAGGGAATTCAAGCAGTGCCAAGTATCAATAATTTAAAATCGATCGAGTATGAAATTCAACAGGCTAAAAATGGACGTACTTTTTACCCATTAAGTGGTATTTCAAATACATTTACAGTAAATTGCAATGAGAGTGGATTTTGGTCTACTTATCATTCAGATAAATATGGATTTAATAATCCAAATATAGCTTATGAAGATAAGTCTATAGACATAGTTTTGATTGGTGATTCATTTATTCTAGGTAACTGTGTTAAAGAAGGACAGGATTTAGCTTCAAAATTAAGAAATTTCAAACTTAATACTTTGAATTTTGGTTATGCTGGCAATGGACCATTAACTGAACTAGCAACAATTATAGAATATGGAAAAAAGTTTAAACCTAGTAATGTTTTTTGGTTTTTTTTCCGAGGGGACTTAGAGGATTTGAACAAAGAATTATATGGAAAATTTTTAGAAAACTATTTGATTAATATAGATAAAAAAGAATCTATTAAGGATGATAAATTATTTTCTCAAAATTTAATTTTCAGACAAGAAGAAATTGATAATTATCTTAATGATTTTATTGCTGTTGAAGAAGAAAAGTTTTTAAATAAAAATAAGGAAAAATTTCAATATTTTGAATTGAACAATAAAATACCTAAATTTGATATGTCTTTAATTTTAAAGGATTTCAAAAAATTATTAAGTTTTAAAAATAATATTATTTATAATCAAGATTTAAAACTTATAAGAATAAGAGAATTGTTAGGATTAATTGATTTAGAAAATAAGGCTTGTTTGGATTTTGCTTGTATACCGGGGTTAAATGAACAATTTAGTCAAATCATTCTTTATGCAGATAAAATTGTTGAATCATGGGGAGGGGAATTCTATTTTGTTTATTTGCCAAGTTGGTGGGAATATTCAAAATATAAAAAAAATTATTTAGATAATAAAAGAGAAGTGTTAGATATTGTAGAATCAAATAACATTAAGATTTTAGATTTTAATGCCTATTTAGCAAAAACAAACAATCCACAGGAATTTTTCGCTAATAAACTTCCAAATCATTATAATGAAAAAGGCTATCAGTTGCTAAGTGAACAAATATACACAGAAGTTTTTTTGAAGAATGATTAATTGTTATTATTAAAAAAATATTTTTTATGTCAGCAAGGTTTACATTTTTTATCTTAAGAGAGAAAAATTTACTATTTTTATTTCCTAATAATTTAGCTTTATTACTAATAAAGATTTAATAAATATGATCAAAGAAATTTAGCTATAATAAATTATTTTCTTTAAAACTTAATTTTGATAAGAATCCATATAATAAAAAAAATAAAAAAATTAAAAAAAATAACACAGCATCTGGCATGGTCACTATATCAAAATAAGTAATTATAGGTGCCATAAGAGTGAAGGGAAGCAATGCTAGCATCATGAACAAATACCTCTTATCAAAAGTTGATGACCCTTCTTTCTTTAAAAACCAATAATATACAAATATTATAATTAAAAATGAAAAAAAGTTTCCTGTAAAATATTTAAATAATTCAGGAATAAAATATACAGGTTTTAAAATAAGAATTTTTATTATTTTAAAGGGATATCTTTTAATATTTTCAATTAGAATTTGTTTGCTAAGTTCTTCGTGTTTTGTCCAATTAAAATCTACACTCATATTCATATTCCTATAATTATCAGAATCTTTCAAAATAATTTTATTTTTTAAACCTTCATTAAATTGAAATATTTCAAAATTCTTAGCGATATTGATAGGTGCATTTTTTGGAAAATTATAAAGTTGATATATATCTTGATTGTTTTTGTATAAACTAAAAACTGTTGCACTATAGACATCCTGATCACTTGATTCTCGATACAAAAAGTTAATAAAAGTAGACAAAAATTTTGCATTCAGGGATTTACAAATAGTTTTCCTTATAAATATAGTTTCTTTGACATGTGCATATTTATCTATGTTGCAAAAATTAATATTATCGTGATTTTTTTCTCTTTTAATACCAGTATTATTCAAAAATATTGTATCATCATAAGCAAGAATACCACTTAAAATTGAATGCCAAAATACATGCTTGCCTAAGCTATTGTTGTATTCAATATTTTTGGCACTATTATAATTAATTGAAAATATAGAAAATATTATAAATGCTATCAATAATGGATATATTTTATTTAAATTAATAAGTAATTTATTTTTAACTCCAATGTAATTTGTTCTAGATTTATATGTTGTTAATAATTGAAATAATAATAAGACTGCAAAAAAAATATACATCCATAAAATTGTAAATCTTATATTATACACCCATGCCAAAATTATACTTTGTAAAATAATAAAAATTATAGAATAAGTTTTAATTTGATTTCCTTTAAATATTGCAAATATAATAAGATGTAAAAAAGGCACCACTCCCAAAAGTGACATTACTCTTGGATTATATATAATACCTAATTGAGAGTTTTTTATTATTGCAAGCAAAATAAAATAGTATGATACTAGAAAAAATATTAAAATTGAAATTGCTGTTGGATTATTCTTAAATTCTAATGTGTATATTAAAATTGAGATTATAAAAATTATGAGATAAAGATAAACTAAACTACTTACATTATAATCAAATAACAAAAATGCTAATTTAATAAAATCACTATATCCAATATTTGCATTTCCCATTAGCATTTTTTCTGACTTGTCGAAATTTTGATTTTGTAATAAAATAATTTCTTGCAAAATATTATTATCTATCGTTCCATAGTTATTAATTTTATCTCTCATTTCTGTGTATCCAATATATCCAGGGAGATCATACTTTAAATTGGAAATAGCAATTGTAACTGCTTCACTAATTACTTGGTGATAACTTGATTTTGAACTTAAGTGCATTTTGTTATTAAAAATTGAAGCAATAATGCACATTAAAAGAAAAAATATAATTAAATATCGTGAATACTTCACTTTCATCATTTTAATCATACAATTATATTAGTTTAATCCAAAGCAAAATTCTTTTTATAATCTTTTACAAATTTTTTAGGTTGATTAGTTTTTATTAAGAAATAGTTTTCAATTACTAAAATATCCAATTCAGTACCCATAAAGCATTTATAAGCATCGGTTGGTGTACATACTATTGGTTCACCTCTGATATTAAATGAAGTGTTTACTACCATTGGGCATTCTGTAATTTTTTTAAATCTCTGTATTAGGGAATAAAATCGAGAATTTGTATTTCTATGCACAGATTGGATACGTGCGGAGTAATCTACATGTGTCACAGCTGGAATTATAGAACGTTTTACATTTAATTTATCAATGCCAAATAGATTTTTTTCTTCATCAGTTATTTGATTACAAATTTCGTCTTTTAAATTTGCAACTAAAAGCATGTATGGGCTATCACAATTTAAATCAAACCAGCGACTAACATCTTCGTTTAAAACTGATGGCGCAAATGGTCTAAAGCTTTCTCTATACTTTACCTTAAGGTTAAGCATTTTCTGCATAATATTTGAGCGAGGATCCGCAATAATAGAGCGTGCCCCAAGGGCTCTCGGACCAAACTCCATACGGCCCTGAAACCAACCAATCGCCTTGCCTTTTATTATTGCATTGGCAGTTTCATTAATAATTTCTTCATCAGATAGTTTATCACTTATGGCTCCTAAATTATCTATCTCTTCTTTAATAACATCATTACTAAATTGTGGACCAAGATAAGATCCTTTCATACTATCAGTTTGAGATACTATTCTATCTTGATTAAATTCATTGTAAAATAATGCATAGGCAGCTCCTAATGATCCTCCTGCATCACCTGCAGCTGGTTGAGACCATATATTCTTGAAAGCTGCGTCACGTAAAATTTTTCCGTTAGCTACACAATTTAGGGCAACTCCACCAGCTAAACAAAGATTAGGTATTTTAAATTCTTTAGCTAAATCTCTTGTTAACGTTAAAACTACTTCTTCAGTAACTGCCTGTATTGAAGCTGCAATATCCATATGAAATTGTGTGAGCTCATCTTTTTCATCTTTTCTTCTTGGTTTTTCAAATAAATCCGAAAATTTTTTATTCGTCATTGTTAATCCAGTTGCATAATTAAAATATGATTGATCCAATTTAAAAGAACCATCTTTTTTTAAATCTATTAAATTATCCATAATAATTCTTTTATATTTTGCTTCACCATAAGGGGCTAGACCCATCACTTTGTACTCGCCGCTATTAACTTTAAATCCTAGATAATAGGTAAATGCAGAATATAACAAACCTAAAGAATGGGGAAAATTAATCTCTTTAATAATTTCAATTTTATTATTATTACCTATAGCAACATTTGCAGTAGCCCATTCACCTACTCCATCAATGGTTAATATAATAGCTTCATTAAATGGAGATGGGAAAAATGCACTTGCAGCATGACTTAAATGATGTTCGGAAAAAAATAATTTTTTTTCATTAAAATTATTATTTATTTTTTTTAAAGCATTAACTATGTTGTTTTTTTGAAAAAGTTTCTCTCTTAACCATATTGGCATTGCTTTTGAAAATGAAATAAAACCTTTTGGAGCATTAGCTACATAAGTTTCTAGTAATCTCTCAAATTTTAGAAATGGCTTTTCATAAAAAGTAACATAGTCTACATCTTGTAAAGATATGTTAGCTTCTTCCAGAACATAATTAATTGCATTTTCAGGGAATCTAGCATCATGCTTTATTCTAGTGAATCTTTCTTCTTGAGCAGCAGCAATAATTTCACCATCTATAAGAAGTGCTGCAGCACTGTCATGATAAAAAGATGAAATGCCTAAAATTTTCAATTTAGAATATAGTATATACAAATGGAGCGACCGCAGAACCTTGGCTTAACACTATTAAGCCTCCAAAAATAACTAACATAATTAATATTGGAAATAACCAGTATTTTTTTCTGATCATTAAAAATTTTATAAACTCTATTATGAAAGACATTTAATGTACTAAAATTGATTTTTCATAGATTGTAAAGTTTTTTTTCTTTTAATCCAATAACTTTTTTCTGACTTGACAATTTTTTGATTGAGCACATCTTTTCCTGATAATCTCAATATAACACCTATCGGGGTAACAATTAAAAAAAATATTAACCCCATTATAATTGGCGCTATAATTTTACCTAATAAAATGCCCAACCCAATCCATAATTTATTGGGTATATAAAATATTTTTGGCCAAACAATTCCTAGAATAAAAAAAATAATTGCCAATATCCATAGCCATGAATGATTTGTTTGATTGTAAAAATAATGATAAATTGCAATAATTATAAAAACGCATGCAAAAGTGAAAGCAAAATTTCTTTCTTTTCCTTTCTTAATATCAACAAGACTTTTATTTTCAAACACTGAGTCTAATAATTTTAATAAGACAACAAACCATCATCATCGATTCTTTTATAGATTATTTTAGAAATAAGGTTGTAACCTTCAACAGTATAATGTCCATTCATTTTGAATGGAAAAAGAGAGATAGGATCTGGATGAATATCAAAAACTTCTTTTTGAATATCTATAATTGGAATTTGGAGCGTTTTAACTGTATTCAGTATTGTTTCACGATTAATATCTTCCTGATTTTTAGAGTAAAGATCAAAGGAGGGGAGATAAATAAAATATAATTTACCATTCCAGCTAGAAATCATTTTATTTGTTTTTTGTAAAATATCATTGAAAGTTTTAATCATATCCTCAGGAGCTTGATCATATACTCTAATAGGAGGGTTTACAATATATTCAAAAAACAATCTTAATTGAAGCAGTTTAAATATTTCTGGAATTATTACTTTTATATTCACTTTTTGCTGTTTTAAAATATCTATTTTTTCTTGTTTAATCTTTTCTTCAATATAATTAATTAATAAATAATCTACTTCCTTTTGTTTTAAAATCAAATTTTGTGAAAAATTTTCTTCAGTTAAGTATCTAAACATAGAAGGCCATAAGGACTTGATGCCTTCTAATTCACTTAAATCATTAATATAATAAAACCAGAGTATAATTTTTGGTTTCAAAAATTTTCCATATTCCTTAATTGTTGCAAATTCCAATAATGGTCCGTGTCCTTGTTTTCCTAAATTTATTACTTTAAGATTAGGGTCGATTGATCTTAATATCGAGCTTATATTCTCATCTGCATTAACATTCATCCCTTCAGCAAATGAATCTCCAATTATCATTAGATCCATTTCATTTTTTTCATAAAGCCCTTTTGGATTATTAAAACCATGTTCATCAGTTTCAATAATAGGGAAAAAACCTAATTCATTTGAAAAAATTGTAGTGGTACGTGATATACCTGAAAGAGGATAAATTTTATTTTCTCCATTATTAGTTTTTAAAGATTCTTCAACAATTTCAATTTCGGATAAATTCAAAACTTTTCGAGGGGTAATATTTGGGTATGCTTTTATACCTGATTGGTTTAATTCTTCAATCACTTCAAGCATTGTTCTTTCATCATTATTTTTTCCAAATTTATATAAATTTTGATAAAAAATAACCGGATGAGTTGCATAAAATGTTAAAAATAATTCTGATGAATAAGTACAAATAATTAAAGTTGAGAAAAGTATTGATAAATTAATTTTAATATTATTTTTTAATCTTAATATTAGAATAAAAAAAATAATTAATATTAAGCCTGTTACAATTACTTTGTGATAAATTGTAAAATCTAGATTTTGAAAAAACGAAGAAGTCTTTAATTCAGCTTTACCTGTGTTTCTGCCAAGAGCATCTGTCAATTCAATTGATTTAAAGTATAATTTTTTTTCGTAAATTCTGTATATTGAAAATATTATTAATAAAATTGAACATGCAATTCCTAAATAAAATACAATATTTGCAAATTTAATTGCATGTTTAGAGATTGTTTCCTCCTGCTTAATTCTGTTTATCATTATTATATTTTTAGTTTATCAAAATGAGACCCTTTAGTGAACAAGATGTACAAGCAAAAAATTATTTTATAAAATAATAATACAAAGTGGCTGGGGCGGCAGGATTCGAACCTGCGAATGCCGACTCCAAAAACCGGTGCCTTACCGCTTGGCGACGCCCCAAAAGAGTAAATCCTATACAATATATGTAATAAATAAGTCAAATTCTTATATTTTTAATAAAATTATTTTCTACAACTCTACACCATAAATTTGGAAACTTTTCTTCAAACATATATAGGCTCTTTTCAGCATTTTTTTTTGACTCAAATGCAGCAAAAATACATGAACCACTTCCTGTAAGCCTAGCAAAAATTACTTTGGGTAAGCTTCTAAGATAATGTAATATTAATGCAATTTCCTTATAATTTTCTTCAATATAAGTTTCAAAATCATTACCATTATCATTTTCAGTAATATTATTAATGTCATATTCGATATTAAATTTAATATTTTCTACTTTAAGAGATTTGTACATATTGAATGTAGAACAGTTTGTTTTAGGTTTAACTAATAAAAAATAATATTTAGGAAAATTTTGATTTATTAATATATCTCCAATACCCCTAATCAAACAATCAGAATTTTTTACAAAAAATGGAACATCAGCACCTATTTTCCCATATTCATCAACTGTACTATCATGATAACCAATTTTTTTAAGAATTCTTATTACTGCTGCTAAATTTGATGAGGCTGATCCTAAACCAGATTGAATAGGTATATTTTTTTTTATTGTAAATCTATAATTTGGTTTATTTAATTTTAAATCAGAAAAAAATTTTGTAATAATACAATCATCAAATTTATTATTCAAAGGTGCAAATTCACCAATGTATCTTACTTCAAATTTTGAATACTTTTCCACAGACACCTCATCAAATAAATTTATTAATGTTACACCACTTCTTATGTTGTGATAGCCATCTTCTCTTTTATTTATAAATTTCAAAAATAAATTTATTTTTGCTGGAGAAAGTTGATTTAATTTAGCTAGCATTATGCAATCTTAATTTTTCTTTAACCTTTTCAGTAATTTCATCTTCAGGTTCAGCAAGGTCTTTGGCTTGTTTCCAAAAATAAATTGCTTCTCTTTTTCTATTCATTGCTAAATAAATATCTCCTAAATGATCAAGTGAGATTGCTTCACCCGGAACCATATCTATAACTTTTTCCATTAATTCTGCGGCCTTTTTATATTCTTTTTTCTTATAGTGTGCCCATGCCAAACTATCTAAAATATAATAGCTATCAGGATTAGCTTCATATGCTTTAGTTAACATTTCAAAAGATTGCTGGATTTTTTGATTTCTCTCAATCCAACCGTAAGCTAAATAATTAAGAACATTTGGAGAGTTAGATTTTATTTCTAATGATTTTAAGAAATCAATTTCAGCTTTTTGCCAATTTCCTGATCTTTCATAACATATGCCTCTTAAATATATAATGAACCAACTATCTGAATGATCTTGTTGAATTAAACTTGAATAAATATTTATTGCTTTCTCATACTTTTTTTCTATTCTATAAAAATCTGCCAAAATTTTTGTTAATTGATAATCGTTTTCATTTTTTTGAATTAATTTAATAATCTTATTTTCTGCATCCAAAACTTTATTTGTTTTAGAATAATTAAAAGCAATATTTCTTTGTGCATCTAAAAAATATTCACTTTTATTTGGTATTTTTAAATACATTTTCTCGGCAAAAAAATAATCATTGATCATTTGTAAAAGCTGACCTTTTATAAAAATTGCCTCATAATTGTCTTGATCAATTAGAATAGATAAAGAAGTATAAAACATCAAAAAATTATAATTTTTAGAATATTTTGAATCACTGTCAGAATAAGAAGACTTAACTATTTCAAGAAAGGAATTACTGATTGCATTTTTACTTTTGATTTTATCTTCTAAAAAAAAAAGAAATTCGAATAAATCATTTTTATTTTTATATTCATCAAAACGTAAAACATTAATTTTATTTTCTTTTTTTTCATTAAAAGCTTTTACCAATTTTACTAATCGAGCTTCTTGATTACTAGAATCGATCAATAATATTTTTGCAGCAATTTTTTCTGCCACAATAAGGTTTTCAGTCACAACTGCTGAAATAAGCTCGTCAAGATAATCATTCTTATTATAATTTTTATGATTAGTATTGTATTCATATAAAACCTTAGTAAAATCATGGTTATTAAATGCTGTTTGTGAAATCAAATATGACGAGCTGGTCGAGGCTAAAACTGTTTTTGCAAACAATAAAATAAGAAAATATATTAGAACTTTAGAGTTTTTTATCATTTGCAAATAATTTAATTTAACCTATCAAATTTAATTAATTAAATTTTTTAAATGAATCAATCAAATAAAGAATATATAAGATTATTAATTGAGTCAGGTGTTCATACTTTATTAAAAGAAACACCAAATAATCATCATAAATTAAATGAAAAACTAGAAGATACTAATCTTGACGATAATAGTAAAACACTGCATGAAATTAGTAATATAAAAGAACTGATTTTTAAAATTTCATGTCATGAAACTCCTCTCAAAAAAACAGCTAATAGAATTGTTGTATTTGATGGAGATATTAATTCTAAACTAATGATTATTGGAGAAGCTCCTGGAAAAGAAGAGGATGAAAAAGGTAAGCCATTTGTTGGTAGAGCTGGTCAATTACTCGTTAAAATGCTTGGAGCAATTAATTTGAAGCGTGAGAATATTTATATCACAAATGTTATACCTTGGCGTCCTCCAAATAATAGAACTCCAACAGAAACTGAAATTTTAGAATTTTTACCATATCTTCAAAAACAAATAGATATAATAAAACCTTCATACATTTTTTTACTTGGCACTACAGCTGCTAAAGCAATTTTAGCAACTCCGCTTAGTTTGGGAAAACTTAGAGGGCAGTGGCATAAGTATAATTCACTAAACTTAAATTTTACTGCGGATGTTTTAGTGTCTTATCATCCTGCATTCTTACTTCGTTCTCCAAACTATAAAAAAGAAGCTTGGGCTGACTTACAAATGTTACAAGAAAAGTTAAATGAAAATTAATATATATTTTTATATTTTATTTATAACTTCAATATTAGTTTTATCTAAATTAAGTTATTCTTATGAATATTCAGTTTCAAAAAAATATAATGAAATCTTCACTAAAAATATTTTATCAAAAGATGATGTTGAAAATTATCGTAAAGCATATTTATTTCAAGAAAAATGCAAATGGAAAAGTGCAAATAAACATTTACTAAAAATTTCTGACAAATCTCTAGTAGGTCACATATTAGCTCACCGCTATTTACATCCTGATTGTTACAGATCGAAATATTTAGAATTATATTATTGGTTAAAAAAATATAATGATCATCCTCAAGCAAAAAGAATTTATCGTCTTGCAATCAAAAGAATGCCTAAGGGATATAAAAGTCCTGAAAAACCAATTCGACCAAGTGGAATCAATAGTGATAAAATAATATCAAAAAAATCAAATAAGTACAAAAGTACAAAAAAACTCTCAAAAAATCAAAGGGTTGAAAAACAAAAACTTATTAATGCCATTAAATCAAGGGTAAATCGTGGCTGGCCAACAGGAGCAACAAAAATCCTTAAACAAAGAGATGTTAATATATTGCTTGACCAAGTTGAATTGGACCAGCAAAAAGAATTAATTGCAAAGGGATATTTTTTAGCCAATAAAAATGAATTAGCCCTAGAATATGCAAGTGATGCTTTAGTTAATTCTTCTATGCAAGTACCTTATGCTGCATGGACAGCTGGATTAGCTTCATGGAGATTAAAAGATTATCAAAAAGCAGCTGATTATTTTTCATTATTTTCTATAAGTTTAAAAGATGACGCTTGGCATCAAACATCAGGGAGTTTTTGGGCAGCAAGATCATATGCTAAACTTGGAAAATATAATAATATAAATTTTTGGCTCCAACGCGCTTCACAAAATCCTAATAGCTTTTATGGGATGTTAGCATTGGAAATATTAGGTATAGATGAAAAAATAAAATGGGAATCAAGAAAAACTCTTAATACTTCAAATAGTAAACTTTTAAATCTTTCTTCAGGAAAACGTTTACAGGCTTTGATTCAAGTAGGTTTTAATGATGAATTAGAGAAAGAAATTGTTCATATTAATTCTGTATTGAACAAAGATATAGCGTCAGAATCACTAATAATAGCTCAACATTTTAATCTTGCATATACCCAGTTAAAAATTGTTAATAAACTTGAACAATTTGGTTTAACTATGGATACAAATTTATATTACCCAACACCCGTTTGGAAACCAAGAGGAGGCTTTAGTATCGATAAAGAACTAATTTATGCTTTCATGCATCAAGAGTCTATGTTTAATACAAATGCAAAAAGTAAAAGAGGGGCTGTAGGACTAATGCAGGTTTTACCTTCGACAGCAAAATTTATTACCTCTAGTAAAGATGTTAAAAGAAATAATTCTAATATACTAAAAATTCCAGAAATTAATTTAGAAGTTGGTCAAGAATATATAGAATATTTATTAGATTTAGAAATTGTATCTAATAATCTAATTTATTTGGCAGCCGCTTATAACGGTGGTCCAGGCAATTTAAAAAAATGGAAAAAAGAAACTAATTATTTAGATGATCCATTATTTTTTATGGAAAGCATCCCTTCTAGAGAAACACGCTGGTTTATTGAGAAAATATTGACAAAATATTGGATTTATCAAAATAAAAATCAAAAAGATATGACATCTTTAAAAATGCTAGCCAATGGTAAAGATCCACTTTATTAACTACTTATGCCAATCGACACATCATTAAAATTTGTACCTATCAATATTGCCATTTTAACAATTTCAGATACACGTACATCAGATACCGATACTTCAGGAGCTCTTCTTGAAGAACGTATTAATTCTGCAGGGCACAACTGTATTGAAAAAAAAATTATTCCTGATGATGTAAAACTAATCAGAGAAACACTTCAAATACTTTCTAATAAAGAAGAAATTGATTGTATTATAACAACTGGCGGTACTGGCTTAACAGGAAGAGATACTACGCCTGAAGCAGTTATAGAAATTGCAAATAAAACGATAGATGGTTTTGGTGAGCTATTTCGTCAAATAAGTTTTTCTCAAATTGGTACTTCAGCAATTCAGTCACGTGCACTAGCCGCCCTAATTAATACAACATATGTTTTTTGTTTACCTGGTTCTAAAGGGGCATGCAAAGATGGTTGGGATGAAATTCTGCAATACCAACTTGATATTCGTCACCGTCCCTGTAATTTTGTTGAAATTATGCCAAGACTAAGTGAAAAATAGTGCCAGACTTTTCAATTGAAGAAGAATTTAATGTTCCAGTTATTGGTTTAGATGAAGTTGGTCGAGGACCATTAGCTGGTCCAGTAATTAGTTGCGGTTGTCATTTTAAAAATTATACAATTCTAAATGAGTTTAATGATTTTATTGGAGATTCAAAAAAACTTTCTGAAAAAAAAAGAGGGTTATCGTTTAGGTTTCTTCAAAATTTAAAAAAAAAAAATATTATTGAATTTCACTTAGGTATCGCAAATGTTCATGAGATTGATAATCTTAATATATTGGAGGCAACTAAATTATCGATGAAAAGAGTGATAGATAAATTTAATCTAAAAAATGCAAAATTAATTATAGATGGTAATTTTTCATTAAACTACAAATCTTATAAAGAACAATCTATTATAAAAGGTGATAATAAATCTTTATCAATTGCAGCTGCATCTATTATTGCAAAAGTTCACCGTGATAGGTTAATGAAAAAACTATCAATAAAATTTCAGAATTTTGGATGGGAAAAAAATGCAGGATATGGAACAAAAATGCATATAGAAAATATTCATCGTTTTGGCCCAACAATACATCATAGAAAAACTTTTGAACCAATTAAGTCACTTATCCATAACTAAAGATTCTCTCTGTTGATAACTCCGTTGACGAGATTCCTTTTGTCCTTAAAGATTCTTTTTAGATGATTAAGAAAAATTCGATCACGCAAGGAGATAGCCTTGAGCTAATGAAAAAAATTCCTGATAAATCAATTGATCTTGTTTTTGCAGACCCTCCTTATAATCTGCAATTAAGAGATACTCTATATCGACCAGACCAAACAGCGGTTGAAGCGGTTACTAATGATTGGGATAAATTTGAAACGTATAAGGCTTATGATGAATTCTGTTTAATATGGTTAAAAGAATGCAAGAGAGTATTAAAAGATGGTGGTGCTCTTTGGGTAATTGGAAGCTATCACAATATACTGCGTCTAGGCACATCTATTCAAAATCTTGGTTTTTGGATTTTAAATGATATTATTTGGCATAAAACAAATCCTATGCCTAATTTTCGAGGTACACGTTTTACCAATGCTCATGAAACATTGCTCTGGTGCACAACTTCACGAAAATCAAAATACACTTTTAATTATCAAAATTTAAAAGAACTTAATGATGGTAAACAAATGCGCAGTGATTGGTACATACCAATTTGTGCAGGTAAAGAACGTTTAAGAGAAACTAATAATCAACGTTCACATCCAACACAAAAGCCAGAAGCTCTTCTTTATCGAATTATGGTATCCTCTACAAATGCAGGTGATATGGTACTTGATCCTTTCTTAGGATCAGGAACAACAGCTGTAATGGCAAAAAAATTAAAGCGTAATTTTATTGGTTTTGAACAAGATAAAGATTACATCAAACTTGCAAAGAAAAGATTAAAAAACACAAATCCCCTTTCAGATGAAACTGTATCAATGGCTAAAAGTAGAAAAGATTTACCTAAGATTCCTTTCGGTGAATTAGTTGAACAAGGAATTATTCCACCTGGAGCAGTACTTACAGATAAGAAAGAACGCTACAAAGCAACAGTTAGTATTGATGGAACTCTCAAAATAAAAGGTTTATCGGGGTCTATTCATCAACTAGGAGCAAAAGTTCAGGGTCTGCCAAGTTGTAATGGATGGGACTTTTGGCATTTAAAAGAAACAAAATCTTCCATACTTCTTGATGAAATACGCGGTAATTATCGTACTAAAAAAATGAAATAATTAAAGAAAAAAATAATCAATTTATTAAAATTTAGGGTTTTTATTTAAGAATATCATTAACTGAAGTAATCCAATTAGGATCAAGATGTTTTTGCCAATATAGTTTATGAATTTTTCTTGTAATATCTCCAACCTTACCTAAGCCAATATTTTGACCTGAAATTCTTGTAATAGGCATTATTCCACCTGCGGTTGAAGTGGCAAATAATTCTTTTGCTGTTTTAAGTTTTTTAATTGAAATTGATTCCTTTGAAATATTAATCCCTAATTCATCTGATAAATCAAATACTGTTTTTCTTGTAATACCCTCTAAAACTCCTAATTTGGGAGTAATAATACCAGTTTGATCAACACAAAATATATTAAAACCAGGACCCTCTGTAACATTATTATGTTCATCTAATAATAAAGCTGTGTGATGACCTTTTTCATAAGCATTTAACATTCCAGTTACAAGATCCATCCAATGATAGTTCTTAATAGTAGGATCCACAGAATTTGGGGGTATTCTTTTAATATCAGTTAATAAAACATCTAATCCTTTTTCAAAATCTTCTGGTTTTAATATCCAACCAAAAGGAACCGCGAAAGCAATCACTCGGGGTGTTGCCTGTCTTGGATCTCTTACAAAATTAGGTGACACACCTCTTGTTTGAATCATTTCAACGTAAGCATTTTCTAATCCAGAATTTTTAACACAACCAGCTAAAATTTTTTTTAATTGATTACGAGACATCTTGCAAGGCATACGCAATTTTTTAGTTGATTGAAAAAAACGATCAATATGATGATCTAATCGAAAAAAACAACCTTTCCAAACATGCACAACATCATATGTTGCATCTGATCTAAGAAACCCCCAATCTAAAATTGGAATTTTTGCATCAGACAATTTTACAAACTGCCCATCAATCCATGCTGCTCCTTTAGGAAAAATTTCATCCATTATTTTTTTTAGTTAATTTTAAAATTATAGTCTAGTACTATTCTTAAACTAAAGAGCAACTTCAACAATTTTTTTCATTACGGTGGGTAATTGGGAATTAGAATATTTCGATATATTAAGCCATTTTGTCTTTGGAAATTTATTTTTTTTAATTTGCTTGTAATAAACTTCAGCATGTAAATTAAAGTGACTAAATGAATATATTATAGATCCTTTACTATCAAAATTACTATTAAGTATTTTAACAACTTCATCATTTTGTAATAAAGATTTTTTTTCTACCCATAAGTCATTTGGTACCTCCAACATAGAAGCTAACATTCCTTTTGGTGATCTAGTTCTAACTAAAATTTCATTATTTTCATTTAAAAGCACATATGCCCTAGTATATTTCTTTGGTTTCTGTTTTTGTTTCATTATTTTTTTAGGAATTTTATTTTGAATTTTTTTTTGAAATGCCAAACAATATTTGCTTATATTACAACTTATGCAGCTAGGATTTCTTGGTGTGCAAATCATCGATCCATAATCCATAAATGATTGTATCAAGTCAGATGAATTTTTTTTTGAAATAAATTTTGTTGCTTTCTGATTTAATTGTTTTTTAATTTTTATTATAGGTTTTTCATAGGCATACAGTCGAGCAATTATTCTTTCTATATTTGCATCTAATGGCATAACTGGTTTATTATAACCTATGCCCATTATTGCCTTGGCAGTATATTCCCCAATTCCAGGTAAATTAATTAATGTATTGTAGGAATTAGGTATTTTGTTGCTAAATTCTTTGTTTATAATTTTTGCAGCCTTTAAAAGATTTCTTGCACGTGAATAATATCCTAATCCAGACCAGAACTTGAGTATTTGTGGTTCAGAAACTTTTGAAAGGTCTTTAAGTGTTGGCCATTTATCAATAAATTCTTCAAAACGCTTTTTAACAGTTGAAACAGATGTTTGTTGAAGCATATATTCACTCACAAGGATATAATAGGGATTTAACTTTTTATTTTTTTGAAGATTTCGCCATGGTAAATCTCTCTGATTATTTAAATACCAATTGAGAAGTGAAGAAATTATTTGTTTTTCCATAGGTATCTTATTGCTTTCACAGTTAAGAGGTATACATTTATATATAACAATGAATATGAAAAATAGTGAGTCAAAAAGAACATTTATCCCAAAAAAAATTGGAGAAACTCTTAAAAAAGTTAATAAATCATATTCTGCAAAATTTAGTAAAATCGAATTTTTGATAATATCAAAATGGCCTCAAATAGTGGGTAATTTTTTTGCTGAGCATTCAGAGCCTGATAAAATTTCTAGGATTACTAACGACTTTAATGAATTTGATGAACCTATTTACAAAAATTTTCTGCATGTAAAAGTTTCGCCTGCTGCAGCAATAGAATTTCAACATTATAAAGATATTATTATAGAAAAAATAAATAGTTATTTTGGATATAAAGCTATTTCAGATCTTCGATTACAACAAAATTTCGTTCCAAAAAAAAATATTAAGTCAGAAAAATCTAAAGACACTAAAGTGAGCTCTGAAGAATTTAACAATATACGAAATAATATAGATAAAATACAAGATAAGGATTTAGAAAAATCTATTGTTAATTTAGGCGTATCTATTAAGAGAGAGGATTAAATAATGAAAAAAATATTTTTTATAATTTTTCTGGCTTTATTTACAAATTTGGCTCCTCTATCACTATTTGCAATAGACTTATCAGCTCTAAAAATTTCAGAAAATGATTTTGTAATTGGTGATGAAGATGCGCCCGTAACTATAATCGAATATGCTTCAATGTCTTGTAGCCATTGCGCAAATTTTCACAAAAATACTTTGCCTGAACTAAAAACAGAATATATTGATACTGGTAAAGTTAGAATGGTTTTTAGAGATTTTCCTTTTAATTATCCTGCTTTACTAGGAAGTATGATGTTGCGCTGTATACCTAATGAAGTTAGATATGATTATATGAATGTCCTTTATCAACTCCAATCTAATTGGGTGAATAGAGACCCTACCGTAACCAAAAAAGAGCTTTATAAAATTATGCAAAGTGGAGGTATGACAAAAGATGAGTTTGATAGTTGTTATAGTAATTTAGATATTGAAAATGAAATATTGGAAGCAGTAATGGCAGCTCAAAATGACTTTAATATTCGTTCAACTCCATCATTTATTGTTAATGGCAACCTTGTAGAAGGAAATAAAAATACAAAAGAATTTAGACAAATCATTGATAAAATATTATCAGAATAACTGATGATTAAATTTAAAAAGCTTAAAGTCAAAGGCTTTAAGTCGTTTGTAGAACCAACAGAGGTAGTAATTGAACAAGGACTTACAGGAATTGTAGGTCCTAACGGTTGCGGAAAATCAAATCTTGTGGAAGCATTTCGTTTTGTTATGGGTGAACTTTCACCTAAACAAATGCGTGGCAGTGAATTAGATGATGTTATATTTAATGGTACATCTGGACGACCTGCTTGGGATATTGCTGAAGTTACTATAGATTTAGATAATTCAGAAAGACGAGCACCAAGTTTATTTAATCAAAGCGATGAAATAGAAGTAACCAGACGTATATGGAGAGGTGAAGGTTCTGAATATAGGGTTAATGGTAAAGAGGTTCGATTAAAAGATGTTCAATTGTTATTTGCTGATGCAGCAACAGGTGCAAGGTCTACATCTATGGTTAGTCAAGGAAGAGTTGGAGCAATTATTGCAGCAAAACCAGAACAAAGAAGAAATTTATTGGAAGAAGCTGCAGGAATTACAGGTTTACATTCTAGAAGACATGAAGCTGAATTACGTTTGAACGCAACAGAGACAAATCTTGAAAGAGTTAAAGATTTATTAAAAGCTCAAGAAGAGCAGTTAGAAGTTCTAAAAAAACAATCTAAACAAGCAGAACGGTATAAGAATATTCAGAAGGATATTACTAAAGCAAGAGCTGCTCTTTTTTATAAAAAATGGGAAGTAGAAAAAACTAAACTAGATGATGCAACAAACAAAATGAAAAAACAAAACAATCTTGTATCAGATCAAACTCAAGAGGTTGCTAAAGTTAATATTCAATATGAAAAAGTTCAAGAATTACTTCCAAATATGAGACTGAGAGAAAGTAAGATTGCTGGAGAATTACAAAAAAATACTATTAATTTAGATAATCAAGAAAAAGAAATTGATAGAGCTAATACAGCTGTGGAAGAAACTCAAATACGTATTCAACAAATTAAAAATGATATGGACCGTGAACAATTCTTATATAATGATGCAAAAGAAAATATGGAAAGAGTAAGAGAAGAAAAATCAATTCTCGAAAAACAACAAGGTGATTTATTTTTAGATTCTGCTGATCAAAATTCATATAATACATCAAGTCAACAAAATAATAATCCAATAATCGATTATTTAGATTTTCAAGATGGTTATGAAAAAGCAGTTGCAGCAGTTTTTTCAGATGAGCTTATTGCATCCATTAATGTAGAGGAAGCTAGTCATTGGAGAATTTTAATTAATGATAAATCCTCTGAGTTCCCAAAAGGAATTAAAAAGTTTTCAGATTTAATTAAGGCTCCAGAAAACCTGAAAAAAAAGCTAGATTTTGTGGGATTAATTGAAGATAAATCCAATATTCTAAATGATCAAAATCAATTAACTCCTGGTCAAATATTAGTTAGTTTGGAGGGAGAAGTATGGCGCTGGGATGGTTATGTTTCAAAAGGAAAACAAAATTCATCTACTAAAGCAGTGCTTGAACAATTAAAAAACAGACGATTAAAACAATTATCTAAAGAAGAAAAACAATGGATGGATATTTCTGCTAAAGCTAAACAAAGAATTGAAGAGTTAAAGGAAAGAGAAATTAAACTGTTTAATGAACTTAATAAACTAAGATCTATGCCAAATAGTATATCATCTGAAAAAGCAAGATTACAAAAATTAATAGATGATAATAAAAAAGAATATAATAAGATTTCTTCTGAACTTCAAATACAAGAACAGGAATCTAATGAAATAAACAAAAAACTAAAATTAGAAGAAGTGAAATTAAATGATTTGCGTGAAGAAAAAATACGAATTGAAGGAAGTGTAGAAACAATAAATGAAACAATTAAACAAATGAGATCTCAGGTTATGGAACGTTTAGGAGTTGAGTTAAACGGTCTCTTTGATGTAGCGCAAATTAATCCAAATAAAGCGCTTGGTGAAATAAATGATTTAGAAAGACGTTTGGAAAGATTGATAGCTGAACAAGAAAGATTAGGTGGGGTTAATTTGCTAGCTGAACAAGAATCTGAAGAGTTGGGAGGCAAAGTTACTTCAATCAAAAATGATCAAAGTGATTTGCTAGCAGCTATAGCAAAATTACGTGAGGCGATAGATTCACTTAACACAGAAGGGCGTCAACGCTTATTAGCTGCTTATAGTGTTGTTAACGAAAATTTTCAAAAATTATTTGTACAACTTTTTGGAGGAGGTAAAGCATATTTAAAATTTACAGATGAAACTGATCCGCTTCAAGCTGGATTAGAAATTTTTGCAAGTCCACCTGGAAAAAAACTTCAAAATTTAAATTTATTATCTGGAGGTGAACAAGCTTTAACAGCTCTTTCATTATTATTTGCAGTATTTCTTTCAAACCCTGCACCAATTTGTGTTCTTGATGAGGTTGATGCGCCACTTGACGATACAAATGTAGATCGTTTTTGCACTTTAGTTGAAGAAATTGCTAAAACTTCAAGTACAAAATTTTTAGTTATAACACATCATAGAATGACAATGGCAAGAGTAAATCGTTTATTTGGTGTCACAATGCCAGAGCAAGGAGTATCTCAGCTTGTTTCAGTAGATCTTGAGAAAGCTATTGAAATTCGTGAACAAGATGGTGAGTAATGGTTGATGAAGATAAACTTAAAGATCTAAAAGAGCGAATCGAAACAGCTAAATCAATAAACACTCCAATACCCAAAAAAAAGAAGGAAAGTGGAGCAGGATTTGGTTTTAAAATTAGTACTGAAATCATTGCTGCACTGGTTGTGGGTGTTGGTATTGGCCTTATTGTGGATAAATATTTAGGGACCAAACCATTTGGTTTAATTATTTTCTTTATTTTTGGTGCAATTGCTGGATTTTTGAATGTTTATCGTGTAATGCGTCGCATTGAAAAACAATAATTTTAAAGTATTCATTTTATAATTTATGGCAGCAAAAGATAGTCCACTTAAGCAATTTGAGATTATTCCTTACTCAAAAACCGAGGTTGGGAGCTATGATATTTCTTTTACAAATTCTTCACTTTCCATGGTTATTACGGTTGCAGTGATTACACTTTTTCTAACATTAACTGTAAATCCCCGATCTTTAGTTCCAACAAGAATGCAATTGATATCAGAGCTAATGTATAATTTCATTGCTCAACTATTAAGTGATACTGTTGGCGATAATGGAAAAAAATATTTTCCATTTGTTTTTTCTATTTTTATGTTCGTATTAATCGGAAATATGGTTGGTATGGTTCCTTACCAATTTACTTTTACAAGCCATATTATTGTTACTTTTGCTTTAGCTTCCGTTGTATTTATCGGTGTAACAATCTTAGGTTTTGTTAATCATGGAATAAAGTTTTTTACTTTTTTTTATATACCGGGTGTTCCTTTTTATATGCACCCT
Organism: uncultured Alphaproteobacteria bacterium; assembly: GCA_902603095.1. GTDB lineage: Bacteria > Pseudomonadota > Alphaproteobacteria > HIMB59 > CACPNW01. Next base: position 9,762 of record CACKTS010000005.1, on the reverse strand, counting down.
CTTCTTATACCAATAGAGGTAATTTCATATTTATCTCGACCTATCAGTTTGTCTGTAAGACTTTTTGCTAATATGTTAGCAGGTCATACATTACTAAAAGTCTTTGCCGGTTTTGTTGTTGCAATGCCATTTTTCACAGGCGCGCTTCCGCTCGTGTTTATTGTTGCATTAACTGGTTTAGAAATATTAATCGCATTTTTGCAGGCGTATGTATTTGCAATTTTAACTTGCTTATACATAAACGATGCATATCACTTACACTAAAATCTAGGAGGATTTATGGAAATAGAAGCAGCTAAAGTTATCGGAGCAGGTCTAGCCGTTATAGGGGTTATCGGTTCTGGAATAGGAATTGGAAACATCTTCTCTTCTTTTATTGAAGCAGTAGGAAGAAACCCTGCAGCTCGAAGTGAAGTTTTCACAATGACAATGTTAGGATTTGCACTTGTTGAAGCAATTGCTCTTTTTGCGCTGGTTATTGCTCTAGTTATTTTATTTGGTTAATTAAGCAAAAACATGCCTCAATTAAATCCTGAATTTTTTGTTTCACAGCTTTTTTGGCTTGTAGTTACGTTTTCATTTCTTCTTATTTTTCTTTGGCGTATTTCATTACCTAGAATAAGTAATGTATTAAAAAAAAGGGAAAGAAAAATTAGCGAAGACCTGACTGCAGCCAAAGAGTTGCAATTAGAAGCAGAAAAAATTCAAGAATCAATTGAAAATAAATTAAAACAAGCGCGCTCAGATGCTTCAGAAATGATTAAAAACTCATCAATTACATTGCAAGATAAAGTTCAGGCTGAATTAGCAAAAGTTGATAAAGAACTAGATGTAAAAATTAATAAATCAGAAGAAACAATTGAAAAAAGTAAAAATCAATCATTATCGAAAATAGAAGAACAAATTAATGAAATTACAAAACTAACTTTATCAAAAGTTGCTGAATTTGAAGTAACAGAAGATGAGATCAAAAGTGCTATAAAAAGTTCAGAAAGGTCAATAAATTGATGTTTTCCGATCCACAATTTTGGGTAGCAGTTGCATTTGTAGCTTTTATTGCATTAGTTTTTAATCCAATTCGTAAAATTCTAACAACTAATTTAGATTCACAAATTAAAGATATTAAAGATAAAATAGAAGAAGCAGAAAATCTTAAAAATGAAACACAAGTTGCATTAAGTAAAATTAAAAAACGTCAAAATGAAGTTCAAATTGAAATTCAAGGAATAAAAAAAGAAGCGGAAAATAAAATTACAAAAATAGAAGAAAATACGGAAACTAAATTGAAAGATCAAATAGAAAAAAGAAAAGTATTAGCAGAAACTAAAATAGATCAAATGACTCGGGATGCAAACAATGTTATTCAATCATATATTTCATCTACTGCAATTTCTGCTACAATTAAAATTATTAAACAAAAATTAAACAATAAAGAAAAACAAAAGTTAATTGATAAATCAATTAAAGAGCTTGAGTCAGCTTTAAAAAACTAGTTTAAAAGTTTTCTTTTTTTATCATCAAGCATAAATCCTACTACTAATTGATATGTTTCTAGATATTGAGATATAACTTTTAGTCTATCAGCTATATCTGTCTCTATATATTTATTTGTTTCAGAATGTTTATTTAATTTACCAGAAACCATAAAATATTGAGTTTCAAGAATATTATCATTTTTATCCAATAGAGACACATAAACTGGAATATTAATTTCCGGATTTTGTAGATCATCCATTGGGTTGGCAATTATCAATAAATCTAAAGGAATAATAAAAATTTTATCTTTTTGCTGACATGCTTCGTTTATTTCAAAATTATTGATTTCTGCTTTTAAAAGTACATCTTCTAGTGAATTATTGTTATCAATAAAAATTTTATCCTCACTAGAAAAAAATGGTCGTGGGCAATTGAAATCTATAGATGTTTGCTTATTTTTAATAACATTAGTACATCCTAGAAGTAGTAAAAATATTATAAAAATCATTAATTTTTTCATTAATATTGTATTTTTTATTATTTCAGTATGTTTATAAAGTAAGTTCAAATTAAAAGTAAATGAATAAAAAACTAGATGTATATTTAGCAGGCCCTCGAGGTTTTTGTGCTGGTGTTGATAGAGCTATTTTAATGGTTAAAGAAGCAATTAAAAAGTATGGGGCTCCGGTATATGTTCGACATGAAATAGTTCATAACAAATATGTTGTGGATAATTTGAAGAATGAAGGGGCAATTTTTATTGAAGAGTTGAGTGAAATAGATCAGTTAGATAGACCTGTGATTTTTTCAGCACATGGAGTACCAAAATCAGTTCCCAAAGAGGCTGATAATTTAAACCTTCTTTATTTTGATGCAACTTGTCCACTTGTAAGCAAGATCCATAGAGAGGTTGAAAATTTTGAAAGAAAAAAATTTCCAGTAATTCTTATTGGTCACCAAAATCATCCTGAAGTAATAGGAACTATGGGACAAACCTCAAAAGATATTTATCTAGTAGAAAAAAAAGAAGATGTAAAAAATTTACCCGTTCCTAAAGATCAGCAAATTGCTTATGTAACTCAAACTACTTTATCAGTTGACGATACAAAAGATATTATTGATGAAATTAAATCATACTTTGATTTTGTTTTAGAACCAAAGAAAAAAGATATTTGTTATGCTACAACGAATAGACAAGAAGCAGTAAAAAATATTGCTAAACATTGTACTTATTTTTTCGTAATAGGTTCAAAAAATTCTTCAAATTCTTTACGTTTAGTTGAGGTAGCAAAAAATTATGGTTCAGAACATTCTGTATTAGTTGATGATGTAGAAAATTTTGATCCAAAAATTATTAATAGTGCCAGCAAAATTGGAATTACAGCAAGCGCATCTTCTCCAGAAATTCTTGTTGAAAAAATACTAAAAAAAATAGATCAATATTATAATATAAATATTATAGAATCAGATTTTGAAAAAGAAGATACTCACTTTAAAATTCCTCAAAAACTAAAAGAAGTAATTTAAATGGCTGTATTTACTAAGCTAACTAAAGATGAAATTGAAACTTATCTAAAAGATTATTCTATTGGCAAACTATTATCTTATGAAGGTATTCTTGAGGGTATAGAAAATACAAATTACAAAATTACTACAAGTAATAATAATTACATATTAACTATCTTTGAAAAAAGAGTAAATCCTGAGGAATTACCGTTTTTTATGAGTCTTCAAAGAGACCTGGTAACACATGGTTTTGATTGTCCTCTTCCAATTGAAAATAATAATGGTTTAATTATAAATAAAATCAAAGGTAAGTATGGAGTAATAATTTCTTTTTTAGATGGAAAACAAATACAATCAATACTTCCAATTCATTGCAGAGAAGTAGGTTCAATGATTGCCAGATTTACAAATATAACTAAATCTTCTAAGTTAAAAAGAAATAATAGTCTCAATATTGAAACATGGTTAAACATATTTGAAAAATGTAAAGAAAGTAATGATAAATCTTATTATAAGTATTTTGAAATACTAGAAAAAGAATTATTTTTTTTAAAAAAAAATTGGCCAACTAATCTTCCTAAAGCAATCATTCATGCAGATTTATTCAAAGATAATATTTTTTTTATAGAAGATAAAATATCAGGTGTAATAGATTTTTATTTTTCTTGTGAAGATTTTATAGCCTATGAATTAGCTTTAGCTATAAATGCTTGGTGCTTTGATTCAAAAACAGGTTTTAAATCAAAGAATTATTCATCTCTAATTATAGGTTTCAAAGAGCATGCATCACTTAATATTAATGAAATGAAAGCCCTAAATGTATTATTAAGAGGAGCTGCAGTTAGAATTTTAGTAACACGCTTACATGATATGATTTATCATCCAAAAGATGCTTTGGTAATTCCTAAAGATCCTAAGGAATATCTTAAAATACTAGAATGGCATCAAAAAAACACTGAATTAGAGTTATGATTACAGTTTACACAGATGGAGCTTGTTCGGGTAATCCGGGTAAAGGAGGATGGGGTGTTGTAATATTAATTAATAAAGATGAGATATTTTTAAATGGAGGAGATAATAATACTACAAACAATAAAATGGAATTAACTGCCGCTATTGAAGCATTAAAGCATTTTAAAAAAAGAGAAGACATTACTTTAATTACAGATAGCAAATACGTAAAAGATGGCATTCAAACATGGATAAAAAACTGGAAAAAAAATAATTGGAAAACTTCAGCTAAAAAACCAGTTAAAAATAAAGAATTATGGATTGAACTTGATGATTTAATTACCAGACATCATGTAAATTGGGAATGGGTAAAAGGTCATGCAGGAAACAAATATAATGAAAAAGCAGATGACTTGGCTAGAAGATATATTGAAGATATATAAATATTTTTTTATACTATGTTTTTTTTATATATCTCCTTCTTCGTTAGAAGCCTCAGAGCGCTGGATTCTTGATAAAACATTATCAAAAATTGAATTTGAACTTGAAGTTCTATTTGCAAAAAATGTTAAAGGGAAATTTAAAACTATTGAAGGATTTGTTGAATTAGATGTAAATGAAAAAAAAAATAACAAGGCAATTTTTTCTGTTCAAGTTGACGATATTGAAATGAACTACATTAGATATAAAGATTTACTTTTAAGTAATATATTTTTTGATACTAAACAATTTCCTAAAGCTGTTGTAGATACAAAAAAATTTTCTTATATTAATGAAAAAGAAATCAAATTAGAAGTAGAGCTTACTTTGAAAGGAAAAAGTGAAATTGTTCCTCTGACAATATTTGTTACAAGGCTTGCAGAAGAATTGGTTCAAATTCAAAGTGAATTAATATTTTCTAGAATAAATTTTGATATTGGAATAGGTAAATGGTCAAATACTTCTATTTTAAGGGATAAAGTAAAATTGAAAACAAACTTATTTTTATTTCAAGAATAATTATTTATATTATTTTATCTTTTGATACATTGCATATATCCCTGATATAGTAATGATCAAAGCACCAATTAGTGTTGGAGTATCTGGAAAATCATCATAAAAAATATAACCAAGTATTATTGCCCAAAATATTAAAGTGTAATGAAAAGGTTGTATAATTCCTGCTCTAGACATACTTAATGCTATAATTTGGAAATAAAGACCTAATGAAAAGAAAAGTCCCATAGCAACAAAAAATAAAAAAGAGTATTCCATTAACGGTTGCCAAAAATTATATCCAATAATACCAATTAATATAATGCCTACTATTGATGTATAAAATAAGGATGTTTCATTTGAGTCTGTTTCTGAAACTTTTCTTGTTACAATTTGATAAATGCTTAAAAAAAAAGCACCAGCTAGTGGTATTAGGGACATAGGATCAAATATTGATAGACCAGGTCTCATTATTACAAGTACACCAACAAATCCAATAAAAATAGCAATCCATATTTTTAAAGAAACGTGTTCTCGTAATATAAGTGCTGATAAAGCTACAACTAAAACAGGTGTCAGTGATGCAATACTATGTGCATCTGCTAAAGATAAGTATCTAAAAGATAGAATAAAACATCCTGACTCAATAATTGATAAAATACTTCGTAGAAGTTGCATTTTGATATTACTTGATATGTAAAATTTAAAATTATTTTTCCGTTTAGATTCAATTAAAGACAATATTAAAACAAAACAATATTTTATAAATAACAATTGAAAAACAGAATGGTATATAATTGCTGTTTTCTGAACAGCATCTAAAAGTGAAAAAGAAAAATATGCCATTACTGCAAAAAACATACCTAAACTTTCTATTGATTTAAATTTTATCAAAATATTCAAAAGTTGGAATAAATGTAACTATAAAACTGTCTTAAGAGTTCAGGATTTCCGAATAAAACTTGAGTCATTATAGTTGCTGATAAATTTTTATTATTATCAACTAAAAAAAATGTTGAAGCAGCACCCGCCCAACCAAATTCACCAACAGATCCTAAGTTATTTTGTTTTGATGGATCTAATAATGTTCGACAACCAAGACCCCATCCATAAGCTTCCAGTCCATTGACATAGTTTTCGTCTTTTACTGTACCAATAGTTGCAATTTCAATGGGAAAGAACTTAGGATCTAAAAAATTAGTAGAAATCAATTTTAAAGTTTGATTATTAAGAATTTGCTCTCCTGTTTCAGATCTCCCAGTGTGCAACATTTTAGCAAAAATAGCATAATCACTTAAACTAGAGAAAAGTCCATGCCCACCTCTTGCATAGGAATTAACATTTAAAGGATATCCATAATTTCCTATTTTTTGAGGGTCAGAGATTAATTTAGTCAACTTCATTTTTAATGGATCAAACTCATATGATACCATCAAATTTTTTTGGTTTTCTTTAGAAACTGTAAAACCCGTATCTTTCATATTTAAAGGGTAAAAAATCTTTTGATTTAAAATATTTTGCAAAGATTCACCTCTTACAACTTCAATAATTCTAGCCATAACATCCATCGATACAGAATAGCGCCAACTTGTATTAGGTTGAAATAAAAGTGGCGCTTTAGAAAGAATCTTAATTTCTTCTTCTAAAGTTGATGTGTCAGAATTAAATAAGCGAAGTCGATCGTATTCTTTACCAACAGGATCTGCTAAAAAATTGTAAGAAAATCCAGCTGTGTGAAGAAGAAGTTCTTTTATCGTTGGATATTTTTTTATCTTCTCTAAATCCTCAACTTTACTATCTTTTTTTTTCAACACTTGTAAATCTTTAAATTCTGGGAGGTATTCAGTAATAGGATCGTCTAAATTAATTTTTTTTTCTTCAATTAATTGTAATGTTGCAACAGCTACTATAGGTTTTGTCATTGACCAGATTCTATAAATAGTATTATCTAAAATATCTTTTTTTGTTTCAATGTTATTGAAACCATACTTTCCAGAATACTTTTCATTATTAATATTTATTTGCCATTGAATACCTGGGAAAAATCCCTGATCAACGTAATGTGATAATAAATTATTTAATTCTTGTATTTCTTGCATTTCTTTTTTTGAAGTAGTTTGATAGTTATACGTTATTATATGAAAAATGATGTTTTGCAAAACGAACTAAAAGACTTACTTGGAGATCGATTTTCTAATTCTACTTCTGTTAGAGCTAATTATGCTGGTGGGGAAGATGTTTTCGACCCAATACTATCTAAAGCTGTTGTTTTTCCTCAGAATAATGAAGAAATATCTTCTATTTTAAAACTTTGCAGTAAGTACAGAACACCCATAATCCCTTTTGGAACAGGCACTTCTCTTGAAGGTAATGTTGTTGGAAATGTTAATGGTATCACTATATCTTTAGAAAAAATGAATAAAATAATAAATGTTAATGAAGAAGATTTTGATTGTCGAGTTCAAGCATTTGTTACACGTAAACAACTTAATGAAGAATTAAAGAGTAAAGGTGTTTTCTTTCCAATCGACCCAGGTGCAGACGCATCTCTCGGAGGTATGACCGCTACATCGGCATCAGGTACTATGGCTGTAAAATACGGAACAATGCGAACAGTTGTTTTAGGACTAACTATAATATTAGCTAATGGTGATATAATTAAAACAGGCACTAGATCAAAAAAAACAGCAGCTGGTTATAATTTAACAAATTTATTTATTGGATCAGAAGGAACCCTAGGTATAATTTCAGAAATACAACTTCGCTTAAGCCCAATACCTGAAAGTATAATGAGTGCAATTTGTCAATTTGAAGATTTAGAATCTGCAGTTTTAACAGCTCAACAAGTAACTCAATACGGTATACAAATAGCAAGAATAGAAATGCTTAATAAAGACCAAATGGATATAAGTATTAAATATTCAAATTTAGAGAACTTAGAGATTAAACCAACTTTGTTTTTTGAATTTCATGGTAGTGAAAATAGTAATAATGAATCTATCGCAATAGTTGAATCAATATCTGATGAAAACAATGGAAGTAAATTTAAGTGGGCCAAAACTACAAATGAAAGAAATAAACTATGGCAAGCAAGACATGATGCTTATTACTCAGTAAAAGCAGAAAAAAATAATATAAAAGTATACACAACAGATATTTGTGTTCCAATTTCTAATCTTGTTGAAGCGATAAAATTTGCAGAAACTGAAATCCAAAATTATGGATTAAGAGCGCCCATGGTTGGTCATGTTGGTGATGGAAATTTTCATGTGGCGATACAATATGATCCAAAAGATAAAGATAGTTATAAAATAATAAGAGAATTTAGCGATAAACTAATTCAAAAAGCTATTGATTTGGAAGGCACTATAACTGGAGAGCATGGAGTTGGAATGCATAAAAAAGAATATCTTGTTAAACAACATGCTGATAATCTACCTTACATGAAATTAATTAAAAAAAGTCTTGATCCTAATAATATAATGAATCCAGGAAAAATATTTGATTAAAACTAATAAGTGGCTCTTCCACCACTTAGATCAAATACTGCAGCTGTAGTGTAAGAATTTTCTTCAGACACTAACCAAGATACCATAGAAGCCAATTCATCTACTTTCAAAAATCTGCCACGAGGAATTTTTGATAACATATAATCAATATGTTCTTGGCTTACCTGATCAAATATTTTAGTTTTAGCAGCTGCAGGAGTTACACAATTAACTGAAATATTTTTGTCAGATAATTCTTTTCCAAGTGACTTCGTAAGTGCAATTACTCCTGCTTTTGCTGCACTATATGGCATAGCATTCGGATTACCTTCTTTTCCTGCAATAGATGCTATATTTACAATTCTCCCATAATTAGCTTTAATCATGTGAGGAACTATAACTTTTGAACAATAAAAAACTCCACTTAAGTCTATATCAATAACCTGTTGCCATTCTTCTATTGGATAATTCCAAGACTTAAAACTTGGTCCAGCAATACCTGCATTGTTTACTAAAATATCTATAGAATTAAACTGTTGTAAAACATCATTAGCAGACTTTTCTATATTATTATATGAGGTTACATCTACTCTCATTGCATGTGTGTTTTTTGGAAGAGATAAGGAATTCATTAAATCTATATCTTTATCCCAAATTATAACTGTAGCACCTGAATCTGAGAATCTTTCAACCATAGAGTACCCAAATCCCTGGGCTCCACCCGTTATAACAGCAACTCTATTTGAAAGGTCGATTTGATTCATAATAAATTTTTATACAATTTCTATTTTGATATTTCTTCATTATAAGCAAAAACTGCTGGGCTTCCACCTGTAAACATAAAAATTACATTCTCTCCTTTTTTAATTATCCCTTTATTAATATAATCTATCAATGCAGCGAAACCTTTAGAAGTGTAAACAGGATCTAAAATAATGCCTTCTTTATTTGCAAGAAGTTTCATTGCCTCAATTCCTTCTTTTGTTGTAGCGCCATATTTTTCACCTACATAATTGTTATCATGATTTATCATATCTTGCTTAAATTCTACATTTACATCGAGCATTTTTGCACCTTCATTACATATTCTAGCAATATCTTTTTTTATGTTCATTTCCCAATACACAGGTGAAACACCTTGAATTCTCGTTGGCCAATTAAGGATTTTGGCTCCTAACTCACATCCAGCTTGAGTCATATTAGCTGCTGTAACAAATAAATGATCGGCCATAAAATTCTGTTCTTTCATTTGTAAATCTATTTCTGCCATTGCATTAGCATAACTAATTGCAGCAAGGACAGTATCCTCTTTTCCAAAACCACCATAAATTAACAATGGTTTTCTTCCTGCCTTTATAAGATCTTT